>NZ_CANLCN010000004.1:0-295369 GCF_947489045.1 Saccharicrinis aurantiacus | reverse complement strand
TACAAATAAAAATTAATTATGCTAATTTGCATCCAATACAAAAACAAACTTTGTTGCACTAGACCCTTGAATCCAAGAGACACTTGATTTGGAGAATCACCCGGAAATTCAGTACTAACTTCTTCATATAATATAGGTAACGCATCTTTTATAAGGTTAACACCTTTTATACCTGGCTTAGCTTAGTACTAGCATTAGAAACTATTATACGAAACATCTCTTCATAGAAGGAATCCTGTATACTATGTAAATTACTGTAAGCACTAACACTAATATAGTTGCCATAATTATATTAATTCTTGAACTAATGGAACCCGATCCTAAAATGCTAACCTTGTATAATAATATATATTGTAATAGCATATAGAATGGAATTATTCTTAGCATACGTATTTTGGATTTTATTCTAAGCCCTATAGTACCAATTATATTTATAGTTAGAGTTAAAGCGGTTGCTGCGCTTATAAAATAAGTCAAAACAGATGCTATCGGGCTAAGGATACCTATTTGTTTATATTCATTTATTACTTGTGATCTAAAATTAAACATCCACTTTGTAATAAAGTACAGTTCATTATTGGTGATGTATAACAATAACAACATCATTATAAATAAATTAATTACTTTAGGTGAAAGATTGTTTTTATTGTTGGTGATCTTAGTAATACCAAATAAAAGTACACAGACTAATAATATTAATAATAGATTACTCATTACAGATTGCTGAATTAGAATTATTAATTTCTTTCAGTATAGATAAATAAATTTGTCGCATATTCATTCCTGAAAATAATGGAGTTGTTTCTTCAAATAAAACAGAAATTGCATCATTTATGTATTGTGTGCTATTGCTATATCGCCTGGGTAAATAAGGTTAGGGTTTTAATACTATTTTACTCCAATATTCTTTTATTTTCCATATCCAACTTAGGCATTTCTGCCCAACCATTAGGTGGTGCTTTTAACCAATCGGGTACAGGGTCATCTAACAATAGTTTGCTATTTTGAGGGTTGAGAGGATAGTACTTTAAAAAGTACCGCTTACCAACAGATTTTTTGTAACCAGATTTAATATACTCACTACTTTCATAGTTTTTTCTTTCAATAGTGTAAGAGTAATTTACAGTAGGTTTTCCCTTTGCTCCTTGATACCACTTTATAACATACCCTATTGTAAATCTAGTCTCTTCTGCTAATTCACGTTCTATCCTAATTGTATTCTTAATACCAAGAATAATCATTATTACACCTCCTGTAATAAAAATAGTTTTGGCAATTTTATTCAGTAGCTTTAAATTCATTCGTCTATTCTAGGTTTAGTTTTCCAACCTTCTGAGGGTGCTACAATATGCTTTGGTATTACTTTATCTAATAATATCTCTGAAATTTTTGGATTATCAGGATTAAATTTTACAAGGTAGTTTTTCCCTTTTGTTTGTTTTAAATCAGACCCCGTTTTAGTTAGAATGTATTCTTTTGAGTTATATGTAAATTTGCAATTTATCTGCTCACCACTTCGGTACATGTATAAATGATTATATACTTCACCAATAGTATACCTGTGACAGCTATCTAATTCTTTACTTGCCTCATGCTTACGGTACATAAGGTACATTGTAATGACTGTAAATATGATTAAAGCTATACCGAAAGATAGGTTTTCATTTTTTTTTTGCTCTTTAGTCATCTTTTAGCATTTTGTTAGCAGCAATATACTTATACCCCTGTAAAGCAAGTTGTGAGGTACCTGCAGTAGGATAAGCAGTTTAGAAATTAAACCCAATTCAAGGCTCGTTTATTCCTATTTATATCTATTAATCCGTGTAAACTCAGCTACTTGTTTAACAACTTGCTCTTTTGTCATTAACTTTGATGCTTCTAAAGTTTTATATACCATAAATAAAACAAAACAATGAAGTCCAAACGATAAGTAGCCCCCAACGGATAAGTATAAAAGCGAATCAATACTATAAATAATTAGTCCAGCTAAAAATGCTCCTTTTATCTTTTTTCGGGCTTTTACCCCGATTAAAACAAAAATACCTGATGTTAAAATACTCGGAATTAAAAACAAAATGGACTTTACTTCACTTGATTCATATAATGCAGCTTCAATAATTTGGTTTAACCCTACACCAAAAATAAAGATTTGCCCACAATCGAGGTATTGGTATATTGAATTCATTAATGTAAGCCCTGCAATCCAGAAAAACCAACTTGCTGCACTTTTAATTTGTTTTTCTTCTGTGCGCTGATTTAAAGAGTCATCCTGTTTCGAATCTGATTCTGTTTCTTCCTCATTTCTTATTGGTTCTAAATATTCATCTTGAGCAAGAATTTTATTTGCAACATCCTTGTATGACTCATCCACAGGAATAAAATCTCCACACTTGCTTACAAAATTTGGTTTATCATTAGTCAGACCACACATAAGTCCTCTCTCTATGTCCAACTTCTTATTGGTACAGCCTTTACAAATTTCAATGTTTTTCATCAATAGTTTATTATTGGGTAAATAGTTTTTAATAGCAATTCAACTAATTTTCTTTTTAACTATTCTAGGTTTTGTTTTCCATCCTTTTATTGGGGCTACAATATGCTTTGGTATTATTTTATCTAGTAATATTTCACAGTGGGTAGGTTTTTCTGGGTTAAATTTTATAAAATAATTTTTGTGTAGAAACTCTTTTGAGTCTACAGTTGTACTTGAGCTGTATCTGACTCCATCATAATTATAACTAAAATATATTTTACTTCCCCCCCTAGATAAATATTTATGCTCGTATACATTCCCTATAGTATAGCGGTGATTTTCCTCTAATGTTTTGTTATTCTTGTGTTCATAAAATTGATGGGTATAAATTATTATTAGTAATATTATCAGAGGAATTCTGCCATCTGAATACTTTTTTAATCTCATAACTTTTTACTAGTATAATTCGTTCTGCTTGAAAAACCACTGGGTTTTAAACATGTTTATATAGTTTCCAATAGCATTTCAACTAATTTTCATATTAACTCAGTTTTGTTTAACAACTCTAGCTTTGTCATTAAGCCAAATGAATTTATCCTTTATCACATCATCAGAGATTTTAATTTCTTTATAATTATCTTTTGTTACTTCTCTTGGAATTAGGATATGATAAGCCGGATTCTTTTTGCTGTAAATTACTAGGTATTTGTATTTAGGACATCTAAGCCGTTTCTCATTACTCTCTTTTGATATGGAATATAGTCCACGATAAGTCTGGTTGCCTACCTTATAATGATAATCATAATCAATTGACATCGTTATATTTCCACCTAAAGAGCTCTTTGTTGTAATACCAATTGTATTTCCAACCTGGGTCATATATTTGTTGTATGTAAAATTATTGTATATATTTGATATAGTGAAGAGTATGAAAGTTACAAGTATTACAATTAATATCTGGTTTCTATTTGACATTGGTGTGTTTTTGTCCAAAAGTTGTAAGCATATTTATATAGTTTACATACGACTTTTCGACTGTATTTTCACTTAATTACTTTCACCACTTTTGCCTTATTATTAGGCCAAAGAAATTCCTTTTTTAATCTCTCTCTATCGAGTTTTATGTCTTTGTAGTTACGTTCTGTTACTTCTACTGGCACAAAAACATAATATGAAGGTTTATCTTTACTATATATTAATAAGTATTTGTATTTAGGGTATTTTAATCTCTTCTCTACACCATCTTTAGGAATTGAGTATTGACCCCTGTAAATTGTATTATCAACTCTATAGTGAAAGTCATAGGATAATGTCATAGATACAGTACCTCCATATGTGCGGTCTTGTATAATTGCAATTGTTCGTTCAAAGTCATTAAAATAAGTATCGAACAAAAAGTTGCTTAACATCTTTATCACGAAATATAGTCCAATAAATAAAACGATAGCACCAACTATGATTTTACTATTTGATGTTTGAGTATTTTTGCCCATAAGTTGTAAGTATATTTATATAGTTTCCATAAGTATTACCAAAAGCATTTCCACCAATAGAACCGAATTCATGTGTACCAAATTGAATCAAGCTTCCTGCAACAGCTCTTCCGGTATAACCAGCCAATCCATCATTGTGATAAGTAAACCCCCTATTTAAACTAGAGTGTTTAAAAATAGTCCCTGCTGCTACATTTGCGGCTTTTCCCCACATAGGCCCCCCTGGTATTGCCGATGTAAAATTAAAATTCATGGCAGCAGCATGCCAATCTCCATCATGTTTAATCAATTGTGATGCATATTCCCCTGCCATGGCAGGCACATTAATATATTTGTTATTTATTGCCTTGCTAGCATACCTACCCATATACTTATACCCCTGTAAAGCTAGTTGCGAAGTACCTAATTCTGCAGCTGCAATAATAGCAAGGGGCACGCAAACAGTAACCAATATTTATATAAAACACTTTTTAATAAACGTATTTTTATACAATATATATGTTGATATATTTACAATAATTAAGATTATTGCACTAATAATACCAAATTTCAAACTAAAGTTGCCAGATTCAATAATACTAACTTTATATAGAGATATGTATTGAGATAAGAGATATGAAGGTAATAGTTTTAGTAAGCGAATATGACTGGTTCTTCGTAGCCCTAAAATACCAATAATAACTACAGTAAATGCTATTGCAATAACTATAGCCAATAAGTAACTTATCAATGATAAGAATGGGCTAAGTATACCAACTTGTATATATTCACTTAATATTTGACCTTTAAAATCGTAAAACCATAATGTAAAATAGTATAATTCATTATTGGTAATATAAATTAATAGTATCATCATTATTCCTAAGTTAATAATTTTAGGAAATAGATTTTTTGTGTCCCGCCTTATTGTGGCAATCCCATAAATAAAGACAATAACAATAACAATAAATAGTAAATTACTCATTCTTGATAGTCGAATTTGAATTTAAGTCATTAATTTCTTTAAGCGTTGATAAGTAAATTTGACGCATATTCATACCAGGAAATATCGGTCCTGTTTCTTCAAACAAAACAGGTATTGCATCATTTATGTATTTAGCGCCTTGTGTTCCTAATTTAGCCCCTATGCCATAATATACAACATTTACTTGTTCGGCTAAACTACCATTCCAATATTGATAATTATATAATTTTTTCATACCCCATTGTGTTATATGCTGGGGGGCTTTTCCCATATACTTATACCCCTGTAAAGCTAGTTGCGAAGTACCTAATTCTGCAGCTGCAATAATAGCAAGGGGCACGCAAATTGTAATGGCTACTACTTTAACACCTTCGGTATTCATGCTGTGGTTTACTGATCGTGCAACCACTTCTCCTTCATCAGGTCTAACATTAACATCACTCAGCATAAAGCCCGTAAATGCACTTTTCGAACCATCTTCGTGGTAAGTGTACTCTAAATCATAACCCTTTTTACCCTTAAACTTTTCGCCTGCTTTTAGCTTTGTTTTATCACTCCAATAAGCTGAACCATCCTCTTTTTTTACCCAACCTGTATTAGGGTCTTCTGTATTACTAGGTAAATTTCTGTTTTGCGCAGCTATCTTATGCTTTAAGCTTAATATGCGCATCTCCTCCGAAGTGTCTACCTTCTGAATAAAAAACGTGGTAGTATAACTTTCAGTGTAGGGTATGTGTGCAGGGGCATTAGGCCACGATACATCATTAGGTGGAGGTACAGATCCACTACTAATAAAGGCATAGCCCACACCCTCAACAAAGCCCTCGTAAAGGCTACCAAAGCCTACCAAAACCTCAAACTCTTCTGAGGTAATATATTTGTTACTATACTTGCTCATGCTATAGGGGTTTAGTTATTCCATTTATTATCAAACGAAAATTCATTAATTAGTATTTCCTCGGGCGATATAATAAGTGAGGTGGTTAATCCACCGCCAATAGAATCAACATTTCTATCAAAGTTTATACAATAAGCATCCATAAACTCAACCTTTAAAGGCGCACTCTGGCTTTGTAATCTAAACTCCACCGAGCCACTTTTTTTCAGGCTCGTTTTAACAGCCCAATTATAAATGCTCTCGGGTAAACTTTGTTTAAACGATAAATTCATTCTACCGCCTCTAACAATACTCTGGGGTTCTCCTTTATCATCACAAGCCTGACTAAACGATATCTTAAAATCCGAAAGTTCGTACTCGCTATTATCTAATATAAGCCAAACATCTATGTTGGCATCATCTTGTATTAAATTGTGCATGGGTTTAGTTTTTTAGGTTTGCCCAACGGTTTTCGTGAGCTGTCGATTCAAAAATAATCTTACGAGCCTGCAATACAAATTCACAAGCAGTATAGCCATGTGTTTTTTTAATGTGCTTAATTTTTAAGTCAACACAAGCCGCATCCTCAAAATAAATTTTCTCAATAGGCGTATCATTCGCATCGCAAATAACAATAGCACCATTGCGTAAATCGTTTGATTTGAGCATCCATTCTAGTAGCTCGTTAGGCGGAACATTACCGTAGTTAATTTCTATACTTCCGCCTCTCACCTCGGTTTGAGCTTGTCCTTTTTGGTCAATCCCTTGTCCAAAACTATAACGGCACGATACCAGTTCGTAGCCTCCCGTGTACAGTCCACTTATACTTCCATCAGTTAATTCGCCTATGCGTAAAAAGCTTTTATGTCCAAACATAAAATAAACAGAATTAGGTTAGTAATTTGATAATTTAATGTTGCAAAGTATATAAAAAAATATTGGATAATAAAATATACTGTTAACTAATATTTCAATATTAAAAAGTAAGTGCCGCAAACCCTTTATTAGGTAAGCAATGTATGGATGTGTTGTTTATTAATAACTTGAATAAAAGTATTAATCGTAATTTTCAAAATAAATTATTAAATTCAATGTATATTAATTTAAAATAATTTACCAAAATGGCACTTAATCGAAATTACAATTACAAAGATGTTGATATGTTAATGGCATCAAAAACAATTACAAAATCATTTACTACAAACCTTCCTGAATTATCAACTATTCGTACTAATTGGACAGAGGAATATGCCCTTCAATTAGACTCTCAAATTGATGATGCAATCGATAATCAATTAGGCGTAGATAAAAAGAAAGAATTACGCAATGCAACAGGCAATCTGCAAGCCATTCAACTCCCTGCTATGCGCGATTTAAGTTTCTTAAAAACCCAACTCGAAGTCGATTTCTCCCACGACAAACCCAAACTTAGCGAAATGCTAAACACCCTAGGATTTAGCAAGCACCTAAAACAAGTACAAAAAAAAGATCAAGAAGCATTAATTGCATTACTCTATCATTTTAAGCAAAACCTTAGCGACGAATTAAGAAGTATAATTATATCAAAAGGTATAAATCCAGCGCTGTTAGATCGCGTAATCGGATATGCCGGCAATCTTAAGCAAGCCAACGTTTCGCAAGAAACACTAAAAACAGAAACAAAATCAGTATCCAAAGATATTACACTAACCTTTAATACAATTTATAACGAAATCATTGGCATCTGTAAAATAGCATCCAACTATTATCAATACGATGAACTAAAGAAAGATCAATTCACCTTTGCAAAGGTAATAGCAAATATGAATGCAGCTCGTAAAATTAGCGAGCCCGTAAATTAAATAGCTTTAACCTGTATATGTATTAGAATATCGCAATGAGCATTAAAAATACAATAAAACAAAAACTTATAGAGACGAGGCATAGCACCGCTATGGTGAGTTGGTAAAAGTTAATCGTTTTGTTTTGAAGTAGTTTTAGTGCGCAATAGATAAGTTAATGCATATTGCAGGTTAAGCAACATAGGAGTAGCTTATTCATAAATAGGACTAAGTTTCATCATCATAGGAGCATTTCTTCATAAGATATGCTCCTATTTTATTTAAATAGGATATCGTTTTGTGCACATTTATTTAAGTTTTGATAACTACTAAATGCATGAGGAACACATTAATATCAATTTTCACAAAATAGGACTAAATTTTGATCAGATAGGAGAAGGTTTGAAGAAGATAGGACAATGTTTTGATGAGATAGGAGCAAGGCGTTAATACATCTTTTTGTAAAATGGGCAGCTAACAACATGGTATACAAAAGGCATGGTACTTCAATTGGCTTTGGGTGTTTAGTTATATTTTGTTAAGCTTGCTGAGTCAAAGTAGTGAAGTGGTAATTTGCACGACTACCCATATACACACCTCTAAATAACTACCTCAAGCCTATTAATAAACCACTAGTGCTAGCCAATATTCTGTCTAGCACCAGTGTTCTAAAATCTAATCAATCATCGATCAATAGATTCTATTTTTCCTGTAAAGGCCTGCAGTTGTTGAAATGTAGGGAAACCCTCGCTATCTCCTCTCACAAGCGTAGCCATAGCGCCAACACCATTGGCATAATCGCCCGCTTCCTGTATGGTATGTCCTTTTAATCGGCTACTCAAATATCCCGCAGCAAAGCCGTCGCCTGCACCTACGGTATCTTCAAGTTTTTCAACGGTGTAGCCAGCAATAAATTCAGCTACCTTACCATCAGATACCATGCAACCCTTTTTGCCAAGCTTAAGGGCAATTTCGCCAATACCCATGGCATGGAAGCTTTTAAATATTTCTTCAGTATCTGTTGTGCCAAGTAGTATTTCCGATTCGTCAATGCCTGGGAACAGTATATCTACATGTTGGCAAATCTCAAGTATGGTTTCCTTGGCTTCCTCAAGCGACCATAGTTTTAAACGAATATTAGGGTCAAAAGAAACCTTAACACCCGCTTCTTTGGCAATTCTGATGGCTTCAAATGTAGCCTCTTTGGCCGATTTACTAATGGCAGGGGTAATGCCTGTTATATGCAGAATTTTTGCACTCTGTATATATGCCTTATCTATATCAGAAGGTTTTAGGAAACTAGCTGCTGAGTTTTTTCTATAGTAGTACACATTGGGGTTCACATGTTCAAATAGCTCCTTAAATAAAAGTCCGGTTTGGTGTTCCTTATCCACTCTAAGTTGCGAAACATCCACACCCTCACCTCTAATCATGAACTCAAGGTATCTGCCAAATTCATCATCGCCAACCTTTGAAAACCAACCCACCTTATGACCTAGTCGGGCCAAGGCCACTGCAACATTAGACTCGGCACCGGCAATTGATTTTGTAAAATTATGTATGTGTCGCAAAGGTCCCTTGTCACCAGGACTAAATAGAACCATTGACTCTCCGAATGTTATAACTTCAAAATTCTTATTCATAATTAAGTTACCTTTTATAAGATACCGAAAGGGGTACCTTGTATTAGTTTATAGTTTTATTAAAATTATTTGAGGTTTCAACTTGCTGGATCTTATATACAGGTGCTTGTTTATTTCACTGCATTAAGTTGGCAGTGAAACAGTGTCATTAGCATTTCAAATGCTGATAGAAGTGATTACAGAAATACCTAAAATGAGATTCAGCTTTAAGGTTTTCCATAATACTTGTTCATCCAGTAAGTTAAGGTTATCGGAAGCTTGCTTTTCCAACCTTAAGGGAATAATAAGGATATTCCGTTTGTTATAAGTAACACTATTAGTGGTGGATAATAGCCCTCTTAAAACAGGTGACAAGATAAGTAATTACGGATTATTTACACCAATAATCTGGCGAAATGATTAAACGGATATTTCAACTAATAAAAACATGCTTCACTCTATAATTTCAAAATGACTGATACAGTCTATAAAATAATAAAGGCCGGTACTACATAGCACCGGCCTTTGGTTTATAATTCGTATTTACTTATTCTATCATGATGCGTTTTACATATTTCTGCTTATCAGATTTTATAATAAGTGTGTGTATTCCAATATTCAATTCGCTAACATCAATGCGTAATTTATTAGTATTGGCTTTAATCTTATTCGAATAAACACGAGCTCCGCTGATATCGTATATCTCGTAGCTAAGTTCGTCACTAGCTGGCATACCTAAATCTATATTCAAATATTCCGAAGTAGGATTCGGGAATACATTTACTTTATAAATGCTTTCACCCGGCAGCTTAGTACCTATTACAAATTGAACAGAGTAGTTTAATACAGTAGTTTCATCTTCTGCCGTTACCTCAATATCTGTAGTGCCAGGCAGCGTATTCGCGTCCGTAATTACTATTGCAGCATTTGCATCAGTTGCTACAGCGGTTACCACAGGGATTTCTGTTTCTCCTTGCTCAACAACATAAAAATACTCGAAAACACCAGAACTAAAGTCAGGAATTACCACGTCATCCACACTAATGCTTTGCAGTGTAGCATCGGTATTAGGTTCAACTTCAAATATTACATCATATTGTAATTTTGTTTCACCATCATGTGCGGTCACATTTACTGAAGTGGTTCCCGGTAAACTATTTGCAGTACTCATAACAAGCGCTGCATTGTCGTCGGTAGTAGTTGCCACTACAGTAGGCACAATAGTAGTTCCGTATGGTACAACCACAGTATAGCTATAAGTGTTAGGATCAAATCCATCAACCGTTGATCCATTAACCGTTAAATCACTTAATGTAGCATCGGTATTTAAACCTACACTAAACTTAACTGAATAGGTTTGATTCGTAATACCATCTTCTGCTGTTACTTTAATTCTAGTTGTACCATTCACAGTGCTTGCATCCGTAATAATAACTGTAGCATTGGCATCTGTAGGATATGCAATAACAGTTGGAACATCTACTGTTCCGTAAGGTAATTCTACATTATAATTTAATTTAGAAGGATCGAATCCTGGTATTAAAGCATTATCAACAAGTATACTGCTTAAGGTAGCATCGGTATTTTCAGCTACTGAATAGTTAATGGTATATGTCGACTTAGAAATCAAATCTTCGGCAGTAACTTCAACTGTTGCTGCTCCTGGTAATGCTGTTACCTGGTTGATTATTGTAGTAGCAGCATCATCACTTGTTACAGCGCTAACAACAGGCATTGTTGTGGTTCCGTATGGTAATTCAATATTATACTTTTTAATTAATGAATTAAAGTGAGGAACAGTAATACCATCCGATAATAAATCTGAAAGCGTAGCATCGTTGGAGTGGGCAATACTAAAGGTAATGCGATAAACCAATTTGGTAACACCATCTTCTGCAGTAACCGTAATAGACATATCTCCTGGCAATGAAGAAGGGGCACTAATGCTATGACTCGCATTAGGGTCGTTTTCTGTTGCAACCACCACAGGGCTTGTAACTGCATCGTGAGCTATTTGATAGCTATACGTGTATATTAAAGGATCAAAACCTTCAATGGTTACACCATCAATTGTCAGGTCACTTAAAGTAGCATCAGTATTAGCAGCATACGTAAAGTTCACATTGTAAGTAAGTGTAGTTAAACCATCTTCTGCTGTAACTACTACTGTTGAAGTTCCTGGTAGAGCACCTGCAGGTGTTTCTACTACTTCAGCATGTTCATCGTTAGCCACTCCAATAACTTCAGGAACTGTGATTGTACCATATGGTAATTCAATAGTATAATCCCTTGTATTTGGGTCGAAACCAATAATTGTAGTTCCATCAACAGTCAAGTCACTCAGTGTAGCATCAGTACTAGCTGCAGCTTGCGTAAATTGCACCGTGTATTGTTGCTGAGTATCATCTTCAGCAGTAACATCAATATTAGTAGTTCCAGGAACACTTCCTGTTGGCGTAACCACAGCTTCGGCATCAATATTATTCGGAGTTGCCTCAACAAGCGGAACAATAGTTTGACTGTACGGAAGCTCAACTATGTATGCATCTATTGCAGGATCAAAACCATCCACAGTCTCTCCATCCACAGTTAAATCTCTTAAGGTAGCATCAGAACTCTCTGCTAAAGTAAGATTTACAGTGTATGTAAGAGTTGCAACCTCATCTTCAGCAGTCACAACAACTGTTGCTGTGCCTTCAATCTCTGTTGCTTGCGATACAGTATAGCTAGCATTAACATCGCTGGTAACTCCATCAACCGTTGGAATATCAACTGTAGTTGCCGGAATAGTTACATTGTATGTGAGAACTGTTGGGTTGAATTGAGGAACCGTTACGCCATTCACTGTTAAATCACTTAATGTAGCATCAGTTTTAGGTGCAACACTATTCAGAATAGTATACTCAACAGGTAATAATGGATTATCAAGCCTATCGCTAATATCACCAGTACCATCATACTTCAATTTCGGCACATCGCTATGTGCTATGCCAATATCAGTTGTAAATGTTAGTGTGTTTGTATTGTTACCACTAGCGTTAGTAATTATCGCAGGTGTACCGATAAGTGAGAAACCATTTGGCGTTTCTGCAGTAACAATTTCGTTGAATAATACTGTAATAACATTTGGTGTAGTATTTTCAACACTGGCATCCAATATTAGAGGATTTACAAATTCATCTGCCACTAAGTTTGTAACCTGTAAACCGTTGATATTGTCCAAAACATTCGGTACTTCAGCCATATCGGTAACATTACCATCAATGTAATTGAGTATAATGCTTTCTCCGTACACAATAGGAATATCAAGGGTAAGAGATAAAGTATTTGTACCGTCACCTTGTATACCTGTAATTGCACCTAAAGAACCAGTATATGAGAAGCCAACTTCATCAGTGTAGGTTACAGGCTCACTAAAAGTAAGCGTAATTTCTAAAGGTGTATCATTATTTACTGTAGCCGCCGTAATTACAGGTTTTATATTATCAACATATTCTACAAAGTTTGAAACCGCCATCTCATTAAAGCTCTCCAAGCTATTTGGTGTATTGGCAACATCTTTAACGTTACCGACAGATTGATTGTAACTGAGCTTGAGGGCATCCCCGAATACCACTTCTGTATCCAATGTAAAAGTCATTGTGTTTGTATTATCCCCAATAACAGATTGTATGTTTGCGGTAATACCATCAATGGTAAATCCACTGATGTCTATAAACGTTACCACTTCGTCGAAGGTAAGCACTAGCTCATTAGGATTATCATTAAATACTTCAGCAGATAACACAACAGGTGCATCATTATCTATTTCTTGTACCTCGTTAACAATAGTGAGGTTAGTGAAGGATTTTAATATTTCACTCTCACCATTGATCACATCACCTAGTGTTTCATCATAAGATAATAAGGCCACATCCCAATAGGTAATAGGATTATCTATTGTAAAGCTTAGGGTACTTGTTCCTGAGCCAGCTGATTTAGTTATGTTGGCATAGGTTCCTGATATTGTAAAACCACTCGAATCAGTAGCATAAACTATTTCACTAAACTCAACCAATACAGTATAAGGGTCGTCATTTGTTACACTAGATCCCGTAACAATCGGCTGATCACCTGGAGGAGTACCATCATATGCAACATTATTCTGTACAGGTACAGGTCCAAAATCGAGTGTGAAATTTGGCGTAGAAGGCCATAAGTCACGAATTGAGCCTGCTGCGGCTGTATAGCTTAATTCAAGATACTCGCCAAACACCACATTTGCATCTAATGTTAATGTAAGATCTTCAGTTCCAGAACCAGAAACTGAGATAATGGACCCTGTAGTTCCCGTTAAGGTAAAGCCGCTTATATCATCTATTTCTACAGGCTCGCTAAAATTTAAATTAATGAGTGTAGGAGTATTATCTTCTACAGTAGATAATACGAGTACAGGCGCTATGGAATCTACATACTCCACATCGTTTATTATACTTAGACCTACTACATCCTCTAATCTGTTTTTGGCAGTATCGGTAATTGTACCAGTGAGCCACTCATAATCAAAGAATAAGTTTTCACCATGAAACATTCTTTCATCCATCGATATTTCAAGCACTGTACTATCTCCATCTATTGAAGTAGGTGTACCTTGTGTTCCCGAAATAGTGATTCCTGAAATATCAAGCGCTTCAACATTTTCGTTAAACAGTAAATTTACTTTAAATGGTGTTTCGTTCTTCACCCTAGCTTCAATTAATGTAGGAGGAACTTCATCTTTATACTCCACAAAGTTACTCACACTCATACCCGTAAAACTTGCCAGTGGATTTAATAGGGTAGAGGCATCTGTAATATCGCCAAGCGTATCGTCATAATCTAAAGTAATGATGTGTCCGTATTTTACTTCCTCAGATAAACTTAAGGAGAGCTCTTTGTCAGATAATTGAGTAATGCCATCTAGGGCTCCGGTGGTTCCTTTTATTGTGAAACCTTGGAATGATTCAAAAGTTACAGGCTCATTAAATGTTAGCGTAACATTTTTAGGTGTTTCTTGTAGTACTTTTGCATCTGTAAGAACTGGAGGTATTGTATCTGCAGTAACTCCTTTTAGTAAAATCTCTTGGTTTTCGTCGTTATTGATAATATTAAGTACGCCAACAAAGTCACCTATGGATAGAGGATGGAAATAAACCGGAATTTTTTGCTGAGCATCTGGGTTTACAGTCCAAGAAGTATTGAGTACAAAAAACTCAGTGTTATTTGATGTAATGTCTGATATTTCGAGTGGCAAACAGCCTTGGTTCGAAACAATTAGTGTGTCAACACTATAATGGTTCTCAATAACTTCGCCAAAGTTAATGGTACGTTGAGAGAGTTCAATATCTGGGATACCCGCTTTTTCAATGGTAAATTGAATGGTATCCGTAGGATTGCTAGGATCGTTAGAATAAATGGCAATAATATTATCGTGAATGCCATTATGCAAGTTACTAGTTGGTACCGAAAGGTCTATTCCAATTGTTTGCCCAGCAGGAATACTAGCATACTTAGTTTCCGTAACCACATTTTCAAGGAAACTGTACATTATCTTTTCAAAATCTTCATTTGGTACGAATCCGCCTGTTTCGCTTGCGAATAAAATGTAATAGAAACGATTGGTAAAATTGAGACTATCAATTCTATGGCGGTTGAAATTCGGATTTTTATCAATAGTATGAACAATCCTATTATTGGGCTGAGTGATTATTAATTGGTTTATGGATGGCTCTGAAGAACCGTATACTTTTTTAATGAAGCCTTTGTATTTGTTTCCATTAAATATTTGCGTAATTGTATCTATACTATGCGTTGCATTTGCCATAGCTCCGGCAACTCCATTTACTTCAAAGTAGTCTAACTCATTCGCATCAATTGCAGCCACAAACATGCCTTCAACTTTTCTGGTAAAATACCTGCTTTTGTACCCAAAATCGGCAGACTGAATAATAGTATTATCGGAATAAGGTATTTTATCCTTATAATTAGTATTTAAATAGTTACCTATTTCATACATATTGTTACCTCCATCATTAATATAAAAGCTTGTATCTCCTTCGGTGAAGTTGTATTTGTCAGGAATTAAGGATGTTACCTTGGTGTAGTTTTCATTTAACTTAGTAAGTACCTTTTCTAATGTGGTTTGGTTGGATGAATATACTTCTAAATCACGACCAACACCAGAGTTAGTAAAATCAACTCCAACAACAACAGAGTCTTCACAAATGATGTTAAAATAAGTATTGTCGGCATTGGTTGACATAACTGGTATCAATGGATCTGCGCCATTACTATCTAATAAAATAGCGGTACCAAATACCGATGGATTCGTATTTTTATCTGTAGCACCTGAGTGCCAAGCTAGAATTTGTTCAACACCGGAACCATCATTATCAATCACATTAATATCAATACCTATTTCGGTACCTGCCTGAGGTGTAATATTACTTAGCGATGACCAAGGGATAGCCATTTCGAAAGCATATGCAACAGAATTAGGGTTTGTATTTTGAGCAAAATTTATATCTGTTACATCACTTCCATTTTCAACAATGTAAGTATCGTTATCCCAAACAAATCTGATAAAATAGTCATCAGAACCATAGCTTGGAAGTTTTGAATTATTGAAATCCAAATACAACTCTACATTATCATTCAACGCTGGGTTGGCATTATCATTATATAATGAATCATCAGCTATTGTTACTATTAGATATAAACTATCATTGGTCCATGTGGCACGATAACCAGCAGCCAAATCAGCCACAAATGTTGATAAGCCACCAACAGGAGAAACAGGCACATTTATTTCTTGATAAGCATACGAATTCCATTCTGATTCTAATATTCCATCAATGGTTGGTGGAGTATCAACAAACGAGAATGAAGGGATAATGCTTGCCCCGATACCACTAATAGGGATTTCTTGAATAGGGAAGTTTTCATCATTACTAGTAATACTTACAATGCCGTTGTAATTTTCTTCATTGGTAGGTTCAAATACGATGTCTACATATACGGATTGATTTATTGGTATTAATATTTCATCAGGATATGTTTCTGCCAATTCGCTACCATTAACCGATAGCAAATAACCGGTTGGTACGGTTAGTGATGAAATGGTAATATAGTCATTGGCCTCGTAGTTACTTAATTTCAGCGTATACGGTTCAGTTTTAAAACCTACCGGTTGTGCGTAGAAATTTATAGCTGAGGTATCGAGATCTAAGATTATATTTTCAAGTTCTTTATCTGCCTGAAACTCATAGGCACCCATATCAATAATACCACCATATATACGTGCATTGTAATCAAGGTCAGAATCTCCAAATGTTCCTTGTGCATCACCCATATTAGCAATTAAAGATGTGGCTGTAGGCTTATGGTCTGCATCTAATTTCGGATCTTCAGGGTAAGAAGCTGTTCCCCATATATCTCCGGTATTCGCATCCCAATACGAACGACCTAGGTTTCCAATAAAATTATAACCTAAGGAGTTGGTTTCTCCTTGTATGAAAATATCAGGTCTATAATCGTCACTTTCGGAAGGCATTATATTATTGGCAATAAGCGTATGTGATATATCTAATACTGCCGAAGCTGTGAATAAACCTCCTCCAGGTCCTGCAGATGTGTTTGATGTGATGGAAGAGTTATTAATAATTAAAGAGTGTTCAAAGGAAACTCCTGTATGTACACCACCACCTTTGCCATTTAAAGCTTCGTTTTCGGCAATTAAACATTGGTTTATTTCTATTGATTTTCCATCAAGACATCCAATACCTCCACCACTACTTGTGGCAGTGTTATTTGTTATTATACAATTGTTTAAGGTGAGTTCAGATCCACCACCTACAGCATACACACCCCCTCCGTGATGTCCAGAGAAGTTGTCGCTAATGGTAGTATTTGAAACCTCTAGATTACCATAATTAGCCAGACCACCACCACCTTCGTACCAAACAACATCGGTAGAGTTATTGGAAATAGTACAACTATCAATGGTCATAATGCCAGCGTTATAGATAGCACCTCCACGTTTAACCGTTGAATTGTTAGTGAAAATACTGTGGCTAATGTTCAGGGTGTTTTGTATGTCGTTGTGTATTGCACCACCATTTGTTTGTCTACTGTTTGTAAAAGTGGCGTAATTAATCACTGATGGAGTAGTATTAAGAGCATTATATTTATAATAAATACCTCCCCATTGCACAGAAGGATCTTCAGAGAAGAATTTAATAGAGTCGTTTTCTGTACCGGTAATAAATAACATACCTTCAACATTCACATGAACGTCTTTATTCACTTTCACAATACTACCGGCACAAAACTCGAGTGTATTACCTGCTGTAATAGTAAGATTTTCGGTGATATTAATAGTATCACCAGGCGCAATACATACTAATGAGTCGGTATCTATTATACCACCTAGTTGGAAATTATTATTCCCTTTACCCGAAACAAAAATGTTTTTTTCAGGTTCGAAATCATCGTTACTATTGATTACGATATTACCAGTATAAACTATTTCATCTAATGGCGAAAATTGAATGGTAAGTGTTAATGTATCATCTGGTAATATGGTTGTGGTCTCAGTAATTTCTTGTGTGTAATTAATACCATCAATGGAAATTAGATAGTTTGGAGGGGCTGTCATACTGCTAATTTCTATGGTTCCAGTAGAGATATTAGCAAGATAAGTACTGTCGTAGCTAACTAAATTATTTTGAGTAACAGGGAATAATATACTATCATTACTAATGGATAAGAAATAATCAAGTGTAGGATCTGATTGGTATTCAAATGGCCCCATATCTATAAGTGGGGTTGATCCTTCAAATATTCTTGGCATGCCTGCCAAATCTTTCTCAGGAAGATTAAGAGGCGCAATGTCAGGTGTACCATTATTTAAAGCAATAGAGTTTTCTTCGAGACTATAATCGTCTTTTAAACGAGGGTTTATAGGTTGTTCCGAAGTACCAATAATATCGCCCTCAGCAATTGGGAAGTCAAAAAGTCCTTTATTTCTGATAATGTTATAACCGTAAGAAGTAAACCCACTAATACTATTGATGTCGGGGTAATCGCCACCTGTGTTGTCAGATATAATTGAGTTGGTTAAACTTAAGTTTGTGCCAAAATTATATAAACCTCCGCCTGTGAGTATTGCATTGTTATCAGCAATAGTTGTATTTATAATAAGAATCTCACCATCAATTCCTCCTGCAATTCCTCCTCCATCACTGTTATCTGATGAGTTGCCAGTTATTAAACAGTTTCGTAATTCTAATACATCAAAGGTAGAAGCAAATATACCACCACCATAACTGTATGAAGTATTGTTGGAAATTGTTGTATTGCTAACAAGTAATTCTCCTTTTTTGGAGTTATAGATTCCTCCACCATCGTTGGCTGAATGATTATTAGTAACGGAAGAGTTCGATAAATTTAGTATCCCTTGATTCATAATACCGGCACCACCTTTAACCTCTGTAGTTGCAGCAGCCAATATTGTTGTATTACCAATAATATTCACAGAATCGAGATTCAACAGGCCTTCGTTATATATACCACCACCAACATCTGTAGCACTATTATACTGAATTGTACTATTTTTTATGTCAACAGTCGATTCTCTGTTTAGGTAAATACCTCCACCTTTTACTGATTGCCCACTACCATTTGCTGCTGAATTTTGAATTACAGTGTAGTTCAAATACGATGGCATTGCAGAGTTCTTTTTTGCTTCAAAACGTAAGCCCGCCCATTCGTTATCAACACTTGTAAATTTAACAGAATCTAGAGCAGTTCCATTGCTTATTAAAGCACCTTTTATTGTAAATTCATAATCGTCTGCCATTTCGATAACTGTACCTGCGCATATAGTTAGTGTAACGTTTTCTTTAATTTCAACATTACTACCAACAATTACTCTTGTGGTACACCATTCAGTATCCTCTGTTATATCACCAGAGAATAGCTCTGAGTTATCGATACTGTTAGCACTCAAGTTTAATTCTACACTTGCATCATTATCGGCATTACTATATATAATTGCTTGCCCAATATATTCTCCTTCATTGGTTGGAAGTAAGGATATTACAATGTCTTGTGTTTGTTGAGGTTCAATGGTGAATTGCTCAAGATTATTTGAAGGGGTATCATCTATACTTACCTGAAATCCTCCATTAATTATAATAGAATCTATGGTTAAGGTAGTGGTACCTAGGTTCTCAATAGTTACCGAGTTGTTAGATACTACATCTCTTGGTACATCACCAAATTCTACTTCTGTTTCTTGAACACGGATAATGTACTTCGGTAGTGGCTCATCTTGATATTCAACAGCACCAATGTCTACAATTTCAACATTTCCCGCAAAAATTCTAGGATTATTATAAACATCTACACTGCCTTCTACAATATAGGATAGGTTTTGTCCGTAGTTAATTGCCCAAGAAGATGGGAGTGGAGTATAGGTATCGTCTAATTCCGGGTTAAAGGGTTCACTTGGAGTGCCTTCAAAATCATCAGGAGAAACTTCTAACCTTGCATTTCCTGTTGGGTTGATACCAATTATGTTTGATCCTTCTGTAGTTTGTACCCCATAGGTGGATACATCGGAATGAGCTGGGTTATTGGTATCAATATTTTGAGCGATAATGGTATTTCCAATAATTAAATCTCCTCCTACCATATATAAGCCACCTCCTTCACTGCTCGAAGTATTTTCACTGATCGTATTACCTAATAAGCTTAATTGATTTAAAGGCAATTGACTGATACCGTTAATAGCTATACCGCCACCTTTTTGCTGTGTTTTATTTCGTACTATTAGTGAGTTTTCAATATATATGTCTCCACTAATCAGCGAGCCAATACCACCACCATTTATAATAGCTTCATTATCATCAATTATAACATTCTGCAATAATAAAGTACTGTTTGCATCAGTTGACCAGATAGCTCCACCATTTGTATTAGAGTAGTTATTGGTAAAATCAGAAAAAGATATTGCTAAAACACCTTTGTTAAAAATGGCACCACCACCATCCAAGGTAGTATTTGTTGATCGGGTTTTATTATTATAGAAACTGGTGTTTATAATTTCTAAGTTTCCTTCATTTAATATGGCACCACCACTTTGCGAGCTATTACCATTTGTAAAACCGATATCTTTAATAGTAACAGTAACGTTAGCTATGTGTAAAATTCGATCACTCGCCTCCGCTTGAGAATTGGCAGCCTGTATTTGTGTTAATTCTTTACCCTGCCCTTTAATATTGATGCTTTTGTCAATTAAGATTGAAGATTCAGTATGCACAGCATCAATAATACTTAAGGTATCACCATCAATTACTGAAGTACTTAAAATTGCATCTTGTATGCTTGTAAAGTCTGCGCCACTTGCCCCAATAGTATGTGTGGTTTGTGCTTTGGTATAAAAAAAAAAGTGCTTAGTGTGACTAATAAAAGTAGATTTAGTTTCATAACAATAGTGTTAATTATTATTTTGTTTATGCTAAATTGATAGGTAGTGTTCTAATTATGAATACATAAGTTACAAAAAAAACGTTTTAGTTACCTAATTGTTTATGCAGAGTTATTAATTGGCGGTGGATATTTGTTTTTTGCGTATAAACGTGCTGCAATTGTATTTGAGTGGTGTTACATATGAACTTACAACAAGCGGTTAAATCAAGAGGGCAAATAAGGAAGCTCGTAAAAGCACTTGTTGTTCGAGAGAAGTGGGGGAGTTGGGGTGCGGTTTTAGAAACTAGATTGATAAGATAATAACCAACAAAAAAAGGCCCTATAAAGGGCCTTTGAGATATTATAACATGAAATAATACTATTTCTTACGCATATAAACGTGTACGGGTACACCGTTAAAATCGTATAGTTTACGTAGCTTGTTTTCAAGGAAACGTTTATACGGATCGCGTACATACTGCGGTAAGTTGCAGAAAAATGCAAACGAAGGTGTATTTGTAGGCAACTGCATAATGTATTTAATTTTTATGTACTTACCTTTTGTTGATGGCGGTGGGTTAGCGCTAACTACATCTTGCATGGCTTCGTTAAGTTTTGCAGTAGGTATTTTGCGCGTTTTATTGCTATAAACGGCCTCTGCCATTTCAATTACTTTATGTATACGTTGCTTGGTAATAACCGATGTAAATACAATTGGGAAATCAGTAAAAGGAGCAAACTTTTCTTTAATAGCTTCTTCAAACTTCTTAGTAGTCATGGTATCTTTTTCAACCAAATCCCACTTGTTAATTACTACAACTAAACCTTTGTTATTTTTTTGTATCAGTTGAAATATCTTCTGATCCTGACTTTCAACACCGCGTGTGGCATCAATCATTAGAATACATACGTCAGAGTTTTCAATGGCGCGTATGGCACGCATTACCGAGTAGAATTCTAAATCCTCGCTCACCTTTGATTTTTTACGAACTCCTGCTGTATCTACTAAATAAAAGTCATGACCAAATTTATTGTAACGTGTATAAATCGAATCACGAGTAGTTCCTGATATCGGTGTTACAATGTTTCTTTCCTCGCCAATAAAAGCATTTACAATAGATGATTTTCCTGCATTAGGACGTCCTACAACAGCAAAACGAGGTATATCTAAAGTTTCAATACTCTCTTTACTTGGGAAAACCTCAATAAGGCGATCGAGTAACTCACCAGAACCCGAACCATTAATTGAAGAAATAGGGAACATTTCGTCTAATCCTAAAGCATAAAAGTAACTAGCCTCAGCAAGTCTATCATGGTTATCCACTTTGTTGGCCACCATAATTACTTTTTTATTACTTCTGCGTAATAAGTCAGCAACCATCTCATCGTAGTCAGTAATACCCGTAACTACATCAAGCATAAATAATATAACATCAGCTTCTTCAATGGCAATTAATACCTGCTTTCTAATTTCCTCTTCAAAAAAGTCGTCAGAACCCATTGCATATCCTCCTGTATCAATAACAGAGAATTCAACGCCATTCCAAATACTTTTACCATAGATGCGGTCACGTGTAACACCACTTTCTTCGTTTACAATTGCAGTACGCGATTCAGTTAATCGATTAAATAAAGTCGATTTTCCCACGTTTGGTCTTCCTACTATAGCTGCTATATTTCCCATTATATGTTGGTTTCCTTAATTCAAATTTAAACTGGCCTAAAAGGCAAAGTTTTGCAAAAATGCGTGCAAAGATAATTAATTAGTTGATATTTTTATAGTTAGTTAGTTTTTAGCCTTTGTCAGTAATGATTCATACAAACTCTTCATAATTAATTCTATACAAAAGCAATTAACCATTCTGTCTAATGTCTAAACTCTAACAATCTATAATCTAAATCAAGCTATTTCTGATCGTAACCAAAATTACGAAGATTACGGTCGTTCTCTCTCCAATCTTTACTTACCTTAACGTAAAGTTGTAAAAATACTTTTTGCTCAATAAATTTCTCTATATCCTTACGAGCCTCTGTTCCTACCTTTTTAAGAGCCGAACCTTTATGGCCAATAATAATACCTTTTTGCGATTCGCGTGCAACGTGAATTACGGCACGAATATCAACACGTTTGGCAGTTTCTTTATATTCCTCAACTTCAACCTCAACAGAGTAAGGAATTTCTTTTTGGTAATACAAAAGAATTTTTTCGCGGATGAACTCAGAAACAAAGAAACGGGTTGGTTTATCGGTTAACTGATCTTTATCGTAATATGGGTCAGCTTCTGGTAAAAGTTCTTTAATGCGTTTATCAAGATTATCCGTGTTGAAACCTCGCAATGCACTCATCGGAAAAATTTCAGCATTAGGCAATTCTTTCGACCATTGCTCAACCAAATTATCCAATTCTTGCGGATCTGATTTGTCAATTTTATTGATGATTAATAAAACTGGTGCGTCTGTTTTCTTTACGCTATTTAAAAAGTCACTGTTTTTATCAATTTTCTCAACTACATCAGTCATGTACACAATTACATCGGCATCCTGCAAAGCAGTACGCGAAAATTTTAACATCGACTCTTGTAGCTTGTAATTTGGTTTTAGTACACCGGGAGTATCTGAATAGATAATTTGATAATTCTCTTCGTTAACAATACCCAGTATCCTGTGTCGCGTGGTTTGTGCTTTAGATGTAATAATTGACAAACGTTCGCCAACTAACTTGTTGGTTAAAGTAGACTTACCTACGTTTGGATTTCCTACAATGTTTACAAAACCTGCTTTATGCTTCATATATTTTTACTTTCTAGATGATCAGGACAATTTATTTTGCTGTCCTCTTATGCAATTTTGCTGCAAAGATACAAAACTGTACTTAGTATTATCACTATAAAACAGTATATACCTAAAAGCTTATATTTATTTAACGCTTAATTGTTTTGCCCCTTTGTAGTTAGTGCACTTAAAAAGATGAAATTTACGCTGAGGTTTTCCATATCTATCTCTAACTACAATGGGTTCCAATTCTTCAAACGTATCGAAATACGCTTGTATACTTTCAGGTATTGATCCTTTTTTATCGAGGTTCTTAATTCTTTTATCCGAATCAATAAAAATGGCATCATTCCCTATCAAATGGCTTAAGTCGTTATCAACAACCATGTAATGCAAAGCATTCCCGCCAATTATGTTTTGCGCATATACTTTTTCATCTAAATAGTAATTCATAACGGCCGTTGTTTTATAATCATCAGCTGAAAATAGAAAAGCCTTAGGGTTTGCCTCTTGTACCTTATGGATGGCAGTAGCGCTTTCTTCCCACCCAAACCAAGTATCATCACTTTTAATAGGCACATAAAAGAAAATCATTTGCGATAACAACAATACGTGTAATACCAATGAAATGATAAGTGTGGGTTTTAGATATTTTGTTTTAATATAAATACCGGTTAAAATAATTCCGGCAATATAAGCTGGCATTAACCAGTTTAATTTTACCCAATATATTAGAGATATTCCGTAAAAGAATAACATAATTGGTAAGGAGAAACAGATTAAAAATAGAACCCGCTCATTCGGAAGTTTCCAGGTTTTAAAAAGCTTGGCAATGTGTTTATACATTACCACCATCATACCCACAAATAAAATAGGCAGCAGCAACATAATTTGCGTTCCTATATTACCGCCAAAGTAGTGTGGCTGTATTTTAAATTTCATGATGGAATCTGTTCTTTCCGATCCCTGAAATTTAAACGACATCCAGTCGTGTTCAATATTCCAAATGAATACAGGAGATACGGTAGCTGCAAATACAATTAATAGTAATAAAAACTGATACGAGAATAAGTACTTACGATATTTGTTGGATAGTAATAAAAACAGCACCAAACAGGCCAATAAAAATAAGGCAGTGTACTTACTATCAAAAGACATTCCGATGAATAAGCCTGATAAAATCCAATGCAACACTTTTCCTTCAAAAATGGCTTTGTATAAGCTAATTAATGAAAGTGTCCAGAAGAATATCAGTGGAACATCTGGCGTAGTATTCATTGATAAAACCGTAAGCAGAATGGAGCTTCCGTATAATATAGCACTATGCTTAGCGCGAGTTTCGCTTACGAATAACTTGCCTAGGTAATAGAAACTTAAAAAAGAACCCAAAGAAAGTAAAAAGTTACTCAGCTTAATGGCCACAACACTCGACCCTAATATTGAGGTAAATACCTTTAAGAAATAAGCTACCATTGGAGGATGGTCAAAATAAGATAAAGCAATATTCTGACTGTAAAAATAGTAATAAGCATCCTGAGGCATCATACCCATACTTAAGCTAACCGCTAGCCTAATGATATAAACACTTATAAATCCGATACAAAGTTTATTAAAAGTTGACATATGTTGTTTGTTGTGTTTTTATATTTTTTAATTCCAGTTACCTGCTTCTTTGCCTGTTATGCTATCAATCTTTAATTGTAGCACATTTATTTTATTAACGGCGCGCTCAACATAAGCGTTTTCCATTTTTCCATGCTGTTGCATGATGATATCTAAAGCATTTATTTTCTGATCAAAGTCTTCAATTATTGTGATAGTTCCATAGCCAATAACAGATCTGTACTTTGTGGTCCAATCGCACGAAACATCGCCTTTAACTATTTCATAATCCTGCTCAATTTCAAAACAAACCTTATTATTTTGTCTAATCATTTCAAGCTTTTTTCCCGCTAAGGCGCAGTGAAAGAAAATATCTGTTCCATCAAAACCATAATTCATTGGCACGAGGTAAGGATATTCATCACCCTTAAAAGCCACTCTGCATATAAGCGCATGTTTAATTATAGAATCAATAATGGACCGATCCTTTATTTCTCTTTCTTTTTTTCTCATGCCATTGAATTTGCCGCAAATATAATACTATATCTATAAAATGACATTCTGAAAATAAGGAGCTTTGTAGTGCTATTGTAATTGATACATTTAAAACCTAACATAGACGGAAAGGCCTTAAACCTCAATCAGAGTAAACTCATACCAAGTTCATATTAAACTCATACTAAACTCATATTAAATTCGATTTTTATTGAATTTAGTATGAATTGGATATGACTTAAATATCAGTTAAAGCCCAAGTTGATCCGAGTAAGCCTTAAACTAGGTATTGAAGTTGTTTAAGGTTGTAGGGGAATTGCGAGAGTGATAAATTGATTATCAGTGGCAAAGTTCAATTTTTTATTGCATAGCCGTAGCTACGGAATGAAAATTAGCTGAAGCCAATGAAATCAAGGTGTTACTCGCAGATTTTCGATACAACTTTAAACAACTTCATTATTTAAAGAGCCTTAATATTTTAAATAGAGATAAAAAAAAGAGATACATTTGGGTAATAAATTAACACTAAGACGATGAAAAACGTATTACTGCTACTAGCCGGAGGATTTGAAGTATTTGAGGCTAGTGTATTTATTGATGTTATGGGGTGGAACCTTGTAGATGGAGATGGCACCACCAAGTTGGTTTCTTGTGGTTTTAATAGGGAAGTTAAAAGTTCTTTTAGCCATAAATTTATTGTGGATCATTTGATTGATGAAATAAACGTAGACGATTTCGATGCCTTGGCTATTCCGGGAGGATTTGAAGAGTTTGGTTTTTACAACGAGGCTTATGATGAAAAGTTCTTAAACTTGATTCGTGAATTCAACAAGCAAGATAAAATTATTGCTACGATATGCACCGGCGGCATGGCCATTGGTAAAAGTGGTATTTTAAAGGGTAAAAGAGGAACAACCTATACATCGCGACACACACAACTAAAAGCATTAGGCGTAAACGTAGTGAATGAAGCAATTGTAGTTGAGGGTAAGGTGATTACTTCTTGGAATCCTTCAACAGCTGTTGATGTAGCCTCGATACTTTTGGAGAAGCTCACCTCTAAAGAAAATGCAAATTACATTAGGGAAATAATGGGGTTTGAAACTAATTAAATAATAATATTTATTTTGCGGGCTCAAACACAAAGCACAATGTCAAAAATAAAATCTTACATCACTTCATTTCGATTGCGAACCTTACCTTTGGCTTTATCATCCATATTAATGGCCAATTTTATTGCCGCTTACAACAGCGTATACCAATGGAAAGTGGGATTATGGGCTGTGATAACAACCATATTATTGCAAATTTTATCCAATGTGGCCAATGATTATGGCGATGCCGTTTCTGGCGCCGATAACGAAGAGCGTGTTGGTCCGGATCGTATGGTTGCCAAAGGAAATATCTCTTTTAACGAGATGAAGGTTACTGTAATTGTATTTTCAGTATTGTCTTTTGTTTCGGGAGTTTACCTTATTTCTTTGGGTAATTTTGAGGCCATGAGCATTAAGGCGTGGGGCTTATTTGCCTTAGGTTTAGGTGCAATTGCTGCGGCTATTAAGTATACCGTAGGCAAAAATCCATATGGGTATCGCGGCATGGGCGATGTTTTTGTATTTATATTTTTCGGTTTAGCCGGCGTTTTAGGTACTTACTTTTTACATACCGGAGGAATTAATATTTGGCTGTTATTGCCAGCTTCAGCAGTAGGCTTTTTAAGTGCCGGAGTTTTAAATTTAAATAATTTAAGAGATATAGTTTCTGATGGCAATTCTGGTAAAAATACTCTGATTGTAAAAAATGGTAGTAACTGGGGTAAGAAGTATCATGCCTTTTTATTAATTGCCTCATTGGTTTGCATGATTATTTATGGCTTTGCTCAATTTGAGAGTTTATGGCAATGGCTATTCTTATTACCATACGTATTGGTTTTTAAAAGCCTTGGCTTTGTAGTAAAAAACCAAGAACCTGCGCAGCTCGATCCGCACCTTAAAAAGTTAGCCATTGCTACATTTTTAATGGTAATTATGTCGGGAGTAGGATTGTTGTTTTAGCTTACGTTGCGATAAAAATTAGAAGAGATGAACTTTAATACCGATCGATTAAAACTCACTGAGATTATTTGGGATGACCTTGAAGATATTCATGCTTTGCAGTCAATATTTGAGGTTGATGAGTTTAATACCGTTGGTATTCCTAAAGATATTGAAGAAACTAGAAATAATATTAAACCTTTTATTGAAGCCAAAGGATCAAGCAATCAGTCTAAATATACTTGGAGTATCAGAATTCCCAATACAGACGAATTTATTGGCTTGGCAGGGATTAGCTTATCCAATGATAAATTCAGAATAGGGCAGATATTTTATAAACTTCATCCAAAGTTTTGGGGTAAAGGATATGCAACAGAGGTTTCAAAGGAAATAATTGAGCTAGGCTTTAAACACTTTAATCTTCACCGAATTGAAGCCGGGTTTGCCACTGAGAATATCAGATCTAAGCGTGTTTTAGAAAAGTGCGGTATGATAAAAGAGGGTGTGTATCGTAAGATATTACCCATTAGGGGAAATTGGGTTGATAGCTGTATTTATGCTATTACCGAGGAAGATATTAAGTAGTATAATTTCAGATTACCACTATGTTACAAGCAAATATAAAAAAGCATACATTTCATTTTAATACACCAGGTGGCACTTCGCGTGGTGTTTTACATACTAAAGATAGTTGGTATTTGAGTATATGGAATAATGATAATTCTGCCATTGTTGGAGTCGGAGAGTGTTCAATACTGCCAAAACTAAGTATTGATGACAAACCAAATATTGAAGATAAACTCAACGAAGTGGCTGCTCAAATTAATAATTATGCCAGTAATTACCATCAAAGTTTATTGGAGTGGCCTGCTATACGTTTTGCTCTTGAAATGGCTTTGCTCGATTTGAAAAACGGTGGGAAAAGATTAATATACGCATCGCCATTCGCCTTGCAACAAAAGCCAATTGCCATAAATGGGTTAATATGGATGGGCGATATTGGATATATGAAATCGCAATTAAGCGAGAAGCTCAAGCAAGGTTTTTCATGTATTAAGATAAAAGTTGGTGCAATTAACTTTGATGATGAGGTTAATCTCATAAAAGAAATTCGCAAATCATTTTCGCCCAATCAAATTGAAATAAGAGTAGATGCCAATGGCGCTTTCTCTCCCGAAGATGCAACGCGTAAACTTCAAATATTGAGTGAGCTTGATTTACATTCTATTGAGCAACCCATAAAAGCAGGGCAGTGGACTGATATGGCGAAACTGTGTGCCAATACTCCCTTGCCAATTGCATTAGATGAGGAGTTAATTGGAGTAAATACTGTTGAAGAAAAAAGACAAGTATTAGAAACCATAAAGCCACAATATATTATTTTAAAGCCATCTTTAGTAGGAGGTTTTAGAGCTTCTGAAGAATGGGTGAGTTTAGCCGAAGAGTTTAATATTGATTGGTGGGCTACTTCAGCTTTAGAGGGCAATATTGGTTTAAATGCCATTGCACAATGGACCGCGAGTATGAATACCAATATGCCACAAGGCCTCGGAACAGGACAAGTTTTTTCTAATAATATTGATTCGCCATTGCAGGTAGAGGATGGTGCTTTAATCTATAATCAATCACTCAAATGGGGCAATTTATAAATACATATCATACCTTAACTTTGGATGGCATCACACGAAGTGGTGAGGTTTTAAGAGATTATTGCAGTGCTCAATTAAGCGATGATGGTATCGCCGATTGGGAAATAGCGATATATCAGTTTTGTTTAAATTGGCTCTCCTCTGATGATACTATTGTTGCCCAAACATCAGGCTCAACCGGAACGCCCAAAGAAATTAAAATACAAAAGAAACACATGGTGGCTTCGGCAGAAAAAACCATCGCATACTTTAATTTGGAGCCAGGAGATACAGCCTTGTTGCCCTTATCAGCAAATTATATAGCCGGAAAAATGATGTTGGTGCGAGCTTTTGTGGGGCGCTTAAGTATTATTGGTATGGTACCTTGTTCTAATCCGATTGCTGAATTAAAGCAGCATGTGAATTTTGCTCCTTTGGTACCTATGCAAGTTATCAATGCTCTACAAACAGTGAAGGGTGAGTGGCCAGTTGATACCATTATTATTGGTGGAGGTGCTATTTCTGACATTTATAAAGAACAATTACGGCTTAAGCAAACAGCATTTTATGAAACCTATGGAATGACAGAAACGGTTTCACACATCGCATTAAAAAATATCAGCGAAAGCAGTTTTTTAGCTCTAAAAGGGGTTTCGTTTTCAAGCGATGAACGTGAATGTTTGTGTATTGATGCACCTGATGTAGTTTCTGAGAAGATTGTTACCAATGATATAGTCCAATTGAATTCACAAACTTCTTTTTCATTTATAGGTAGGTACGACAATGTTATAAATACGGGCGGTATTAAACTGGTGCCCGAAAAGCTAGAAGCTAAAATTGTGGCTCATTTAAAAACACCGTTTGTAATATCTAGTCTGCCAAATGATTTATTGGGGGAGGAGTTGGTATTGGTTTATACGGATCCTACTTTAACAAAAGCTAAACTATCTGACATTTTCAGAAAAACTAAACTAACTAAATACGAGATGCCTCGAAAGGCAATACTCCTTTCTCAACTTCCTCTAACAGAAACTGAAAAGGTTAAAAGAGCCTACTTAAAAGGCCTAATCGCTAAGGCGGATGCCCAATGTATCATGAAAAAAATCATGTTTAAACCTTGATATTTTATTTTTCTTTGGGAATTCATTTTTCTTAAAATGAAGATATATTCTCTAAAAAATACAATATGAAGAAGTTATTGCTTTCGGCAGCTCTTCTTTCAGCATTTACATTTTCATCAGTAAAAGCACAGGAAGAAGAAAAAGAAGGTTACAAGTTTGAAACCGTTTATGATATTGAAACAACTTGCGTAAAGAATCAATATAAGTCAGGAACCTGTTGGAGTTTTTCAGGTTTGTCTTTTTTAGAATCTGAAATGATTAAAGCTGGAAAAGAAGCGGCTGATTTATCAGAAATGTTTGTTGTTCGCAATTGTTATTCAGATAAAGCTACTAAATATGTTCGTTTACATGGTTCGTTGAACTTTGGTGCAGGTGGTTCGTTCGAGGATGTAATTTATACTTTACGCAATTATGGCTTAGTGCCAGAGGAGGCTTACGCTGGTTTAGAATATGGCGAGGAAAAGCACGTACATGGTGAATTAGATCAATTGCTTTTGGCTTATGTTGATGGAGTAATTAAAAATAAAAACAAAAAATTATCTCCGGCTTGGCATAAAGGTTTTAATGGGATATTAGATGCATACTTAGGTGAGTATCCTGAAACATTTGAATACGAAGGAAAAGAATATACTCCTGAATCATTTACAAGTGAGCGTACAGGCTTAAATGCCGATGATTATATTATGATATCTTCATTTTCGCATCATCCGTATAACGAAAAATTTATTTTCGAAGTACCTGATAATTGGGTTTGGGGCGAAGTTTACAATGTTGAGTTGGATGACATGACTAGCATTATGCACAATGCACTTGAAAATGGTTATACTTTTGGATGGGCTTCAGATGTCAGCGAAAAAGGATTCTCGTTTAAAAATGGTGTTGCAATAGTTCCCGAAAATGACTTAGAGTCGATGGACGGATCAGAACGTTCTCGTTGGGAGAGTATGAGTAAAGCAGATCGCGAAAAAGCGATGTATAGTTTTGATGCTCCTGTTAAAGAAAAAGTAATTACTCCTGAATTGCGTCAAGAACAATTTGATAATTATTTATCTACTGATGATCATGGAATGCACGTAACAGGTATGTCGAAAGATCAGAATGGTACTATTTATTATAAGGTGAAAAATTCATGGGATACGAATAATGTTTACGATGGATACTTATATGCATCAGAAGCATTTGTTCAACTTAAAACCATGAACATCTTAATTAATAAAAAAGCTTTACCAAAGGATATTAAAAAGAAATTAGGCATAAAATAAAGGCCTTAAAGGTAACGATATCACTTTTTTACCCAATCAATTGATGTCGATATTGACTCCGACCTTATTATTAAGGTCGGAGTTTTTGTTTTTATAGCTGCCATAAATACTATATTTGCTGTAACTAAAATATTACCATTATGAGTTTGAGAGATTTTAAAACACGCTTAAAAATAAAGACTGAAGCCGAGGATGTTTATGCAGCATTAACCAATCCTTTTACCATTGAATTATGGTCGGGTTACAAAGCGCAAATGAGTACTGAGGTAAATTCTGAATTCTCCTTATGGGATGGTGATATTGTTGGCATGAACCTAGCTTTTGAGACCAATAAAATGGTTCAGCAGCAATGGTATTTTGGTGATCAAGAAGAGCCTTCAATTGTAACCATAAAAATATTTGACGATAAGAAGGGGGTACAAATTGAGTTAAACCATACCAATATCCCAGCAGACGAGTATGATGATATTTGCGAAGGATGGACAGAATATTACCTAGGGGCTATTAAAGAGTTTTTTGAACAAGACTAACTTAGCACAACAGGTTTCAATTTATAACTACCCATAATGTCAGATTCCTATAATACCATAGAAAACCCTTCCGAAGGCTTATATAAAGAAAAGGGAAGTAAGTTTATTGCTTATGCCTACCCGGTTTATACAGAAGAGCAGATAAAGGAACGTGTTGCTGAGTTAAAAGATAAATATTACGATGCGCGCCATCATTGTTTTGCTTGGCAATTGGGTGTGGATGGCAAGCGTTTCAGGGCCAACGATGATGGCGAACCTTCTGGTAGTGCAGGTAAGCCTATTCATGGACAAATAAAATCGCACGAGTTAACGAATATATTAGTGGTGGTGGTTCGATATTTTGGAGGCACTAAATTAGGTGTTCCTGGTTTAATACGTGCCTATAAAGAAGCTACAATTGATGCCATTAACAACGGAACTATCATTGAAAAAACCGTAAACGATGTATATCAGATTAATTTTGATTACTTGGTGATGAATGATATGATGCGCATTGTAAAAGAAGAAAAACTAAACCTTACCAAGCAAGATTTTAATCTTACTTGTACTGTAGAGTTTAGTCTTCGTCAGTCTGAAGTAGCTCATGTAATTGGCCGCATTGAGAAAGTTGAAAGTGTGCGTTGTGAGTTTCTGCGTGTGGAATAATTTTAACTTACCACTTCTTTTTCTGGGCTTTTAATTTTAATGCCTTTTACCGATTCGCTGATTTTTCCTAGTTTAACACGACTTTCGCCCATCGGTTTTTGCTTGCTTTTCTTCTTCTTTTTTTTCTTCTTCTTTTTTATGATTTGATTTCCCTGAACGGTAAAGAAGTTAAGCATTTCTTGCATTTCAATGGACTCCTTAAACAGGATGTCCGATTCTGCCGAAATCTCTTCCGCCATAGCAGCAATGCGTTGCGTGTGATTGTTAAATTCACTTACTGCACTGGTTATTTGGATCGTTTCACTTTCTTGTTCCAGTGCTGAATCTGCAATGTCTTGGATGGAAGTAACAGATTGTTGTGAGTCAGAATAAATTCGTTTTATACTCGACTCTACAATATTTGAGTGTTCCTTTCCTTTGCTCGATATAGAAGTAATCTCGCTTGATACTTGCTGTGCCTTAGCAGCTAAATCTCTAATACCATTGGCAACAACACCAAATCCTTTACCCACATTTCCTGCTTTAGCAGCTTCTATGGATGCGTTAAGAGCCAATATGTTGGTTTGCATAGCAATCCCTTTTATATCACTCGATTTACCCATAAGTTGATCCATTACCTCTATAGCAGCCTGTGTTTCTTTTAATTCAAGCTTTAGTTTTTCGGCAGATTCAGACCCTCTCTTTGCCATATTCTGGGCATTTCCTGAGCTTAACGATATTAGTGATGACATTTCTTCCATTGCCGCCGATAGTTCTTCTGATGAAGAGGCTTGTGAATTAGAGTGCTTGGTTAGGTTAGCCGCTTTGTTACTAAAGCGTTGACTCATCTTATTAATAGTATCCGATAGCCCGCTAAGTTTAATAACCATTTGCTTAATCTTCTCATTACTATTATGAATGTATTTTGCTAGTTCTCCAATTTCATCTTTTTGGTTAAACTCAAACGAACTGTTAAGTTTTCCCTTAGCCTGAAGTTGTGCATATTCCATCAGCTGATAAATAGGGCGGGTAAAAGAGTTAGTTAGTATCCGCGACAATAGCAAGCCAATAATAATAACGATGGCCACTCCCCATATTAATATTCTTTGGGATGAACGAGCAAATAGATTGTTTTTCTCAGATGCCTTGTGTACCGATTCAAATAAGTTCTCATTTAGTTTTTGAGTTAAAGCTATCCCTGTAGCCATAACTTCATTTGAGCTTAATCGGTGATTATCTTCCCACTTTTTATATAATATTGATAAGGCCTCTTTGTAATTATTACTTGAGGCTTGCATGGTATTTAAAGTTTCAATATCATATAACTTAGTGGTTATAGGTCTAATGTATTCGATGTTCTGATGTATTGTTTCAAAATAATCATCTGTATTTTTTATTAATTCAGGTTTGTGGTTTAATTCAGCTTTCCACAACTGATTATTTAGCTCATCAATATTGTCCATTACACCATTCATTAAGCTAATTTTATCAACACGCCTCTTAATAATGTGCTTATCAGAACCTTTATCAATATCCTTTTTAAGTTTTTTATATTGCAGTTCAAGGTAAATGGCGCATTGTTGTCGAAGCTTATTGTAGGCAGTATCCATTATGGAATGGGCATCTGATACATCTTTAAAAGAATTCTTAGTTTGCATTACAATTTCTGAAAAAGACTCTAACTCAGATTGTAATTCAATAATTTTTGTTTTAAACGATTTGTCGTTTTGGAGTAGAGTGGCTAATTCTCCTAACTCTTTTTTTGAGTTATTTAAATAAAAAATTCCATCAGATAAATAATCATTGTCTTTGCTGTATCCATAACTTCTAAGGTTAAAGATGGCACTTTGCCAATTTCGCTCCATTTCACTAGCTTTTTTTATGGAAGGAACTTGTGTGCTTGATAGCGAGGTAGCTGATTTAATAATCCTACGCTGTTCCAGTATAGCTATTGAACCAAATAAAATAAAAACACCAAGAAAAGTAGCGAAACTGTAATTTAGCTTGTGAGCAATTTTTAAATTGTTCCAATTCATCATATAAAATAGTTAACAAAGACAAGTGTGTATAGGCCATATCGCCAGCGCTCAAAAGTAAACTAGGCGCACGCTTGATTTATTATGTTAGTGTTAAGTGATTGTTATTTTATTAACTAAAGTATATGCTTTGTGTAACTATAGTAAAGTTATCCTGTACTGAAGTTTGGTTAGTTGTACGAAGAGTAAAAAAAAGTAAGTATAACTGCATTTGTGTAAAGTTGGTTTGTTCTGGGTCTTTATTTTCATAATACCAACAGTATTTCAATGTCATGTTGTTATAAGCCTATAAATTAATTAGGGTGCTTATTATGAATTATGGATTTTAATTGATTAAATTTGGCTTTGAAACCTAGAAATAATTAAAAACTAAAATATCATGTTAAAAAAGGCTGTAGAAGAAATTCTAGTAAGACAAATTGAGCGCGAAGCTTATTCATCTAATTTATATTTATCAATGGCATCATGGGCTGAAACAAACGGTTTTGGTGGTGTTTCTGAATGGATGTATGCTCAGGCAGAAGAAGAAAAAGTTCATATGCTTAAGTTTATGAAATATGTAAATGAGCGTGGTGGAGTAGCGGTTATTCCTGCAGTGGCTCAGCCTCCTGCTGATTTTAAAGGTGTTCAAGATATTTTTGAACTAACACTTGAGCACGAAGAGTTTGTATCGGAAAGCATTAATGAGATTGTTGGTGTTTGTTTAGATGAGAAAGATTTTACTACACATAACTGGATTCAATGGTTCGTAACAGAGCAGATTGAAGAAGAGGCTACGGTAAGAAGTATTATCGATAAATTAAAACTATTAGACGGACATAATTTATATATGTTTGATAGTGATGTGTCAAAAATGAGAGGTGTTATACCAGCAAGTCAGCAATAAAAACTGCTAGTATTACCAGTAGATATAATTGAGTCTGTTGCATTATGCAACGGACTTTTTTATTTAAAGACTTTATTTGTTTACTTTTGATAATACTATTATATAATAACTGATAAGTATATAAATGATAAAACTGAGTAACCCTTTTTTACTTAAAAAGGATAATTATGACTGTTTTGGGTGTTCTCCAAAAAATGCTCATGGATTACGTATGGAGTTTTGGGATGATGGTGATTCTATAATCTCGTTTTGGAAACCAAGTAAACACTTAGAAGGATATTTAAATGTGGTTCATGGGGGCATCCAAGCCACTATGCACGACGAAATAGCAAGTTGGGTAGTTTATACAAAATGTAAAGTTTCAGGTGTTACATCAAATCTTGAAGTAAAGTATAAGCAACCTTTACTTATTGATGATAGAGAAATAGTGATAAAAGGTGAAATATTAGATCACAATAGAAGGTTCGCCACCATTAAAACAAGTATTTCAAATGCCGATGAGGTAGTTTGTTCCACCGCAATTGTAAAGTACTTCTTATTTAGCGAGACCGATTCTGTTGAGAAATATCAATACCCTGGGTTTGAAGCTTTTTATTCTAATGATTAATGGAAATGAAGAGTAGTGAAAAAATAAGAGGTATTATGCCCTCAGGATTAATTCCATCTTTCCTTTTTTTATTAAAATGGTTAACAATATCGGGTATTATTGGCTTGTTAGCGGGTTCGGCATCAGCCATTTTTTTAATAGCATTAAATTGGGCTACGCAAACTCGCGAAAGTAATTTGTGGATTATTGCCTTGTTGCCACTTGGTGGTTTATTAATCGGTTTTGTTTACCATTATTTTGGGAAGAGTGTTGTTAAAGGAAATAATCAAATTCTAGAAGAATTCCATAGTCCTAAAGATATCATTCCTTTAAAAATGGCACCTCTTGTTTTATTGAGTACTGTTGTAACTCATTTGTTTGGTGGTTCAGCTGGTCGAGAGGGTACAGCTATTCAAATGGGAGGCGCTATTGCAGATCAGTTTACTAAACTCTTTAAACTAAAAAAGGAGGATAGGAAGATAATACTTGTAATGGGAGTAAGTGCTGGTTTTGCTTCTATTTTTGGAACACCTTTGGCAGGAGCTGTATTTGCGCTTGAAGTGTTTATAATTGGAAGAATGCGGTATGAATACATACTGCCTAGTTTTTTAGTGGCAATTTTTGCTAACGAGGCAGCTCATTTATGGCCAATAACACACACGCATTACCATGTGCCTGTTGTGCCGGAGTTATGGGCTCCCGAATTATTATGGGCAGTTTTAGCAGGTATTTGCTTTGGTTTAGCAGGTATGCTTTTTTCTAATGCAACTCATTTTTGGGGAGCAGTTTTTAAGAAAACGATTAAATTTCCACCATTACGACCTTTTGTGGGCGGTATTGTAATTACAGCAGCTGTTTGGGCGCTAGGAACTACCCGATGGATAGGTTTAGGGGTTCCTGTGATAGAAGAGTCGTTTGGTGTACAATTAGGCTTTAACGATTTTGCCCTTAAAATTCTATTTACATCCTTTACCTTAGGAGCTGGTTTTAAAGGTGGCGAAGTTACGCCTTTGTTTTTTACCGGCGCTACTTTAGGGAGTGCTTTAGCTTTATTTATTCCTCTTCCAATTGCATTATTAGCGGGGATGGGTTTTGTTGCTGTATTTGCAGGAGCTACAAATACGCCTATCGCATGTACATTAATGGGTATAGAATTATTCGGAGCTGAAGCTGGTGTGTTCATTGGAATTGCCTGTGTAACTGCCTATTTATTTTCAGGACATTCAGGTATTTATGGTGAGCAAATAATAGGTAGTCCGAAACACCTTATATTTGGTTCTCACAAAGGGAAGAAACTAGGCGAAATAAAAGATTAAATAACTTTCAAATAAAATTATTGTATGAAAAATATAGCTTTATCATTATTACTGGTTTGTCTTTTTGGATGTAGTTCGGCCGAAGATCATACGGTTAGTCTGTTCATAGGTACAGCTGGTAAAAGTGCCACTAGTGGAATATCGGTATGTAAGTTTGATACTTTAAGTGGTGCGCTTTCTGAAGCACGTGTAGTGGCTCATATTCCAAATTGTAATTATTTGCACATATCTAATGATGGTAATTATTTATTTTCAGTAGCTCAAGATTCTGATAACAGATTTATGATTCATTCCTACCAAATTTTGGAGAATGATAGTCTACAATTTATATCATCGGTTAATTCCTTAGGTAATGGTCCTTGCTTTGTGGAGTATATTGATGAAAAGAATTTATTGATATCAGCGAATTATTCATCGGGCAGTATAGCATACTTTAAAGTAAGTGATCAAGGTGTTATAAATAAAGGAAAGAGTATTTCTCATACAGGAAGTGGCCCCAATAAGGGAAGACAGAAGAGTCCGCATGCACATAGTATTAGATATGATTATAATAATGGCTTTTTTTATGCCGCAGATTTAGGTGCAGATAAAGTAATGGTTTATGCATTGGAAGGCGATGACTTGGTGATTAGAGATTCAATTATGTGTAATCCCGGCGATGGCCCAAGACATTTAGATTTTCACCCGGATAATTCGATCATGGTTGTAGTGAATGAACTTTCAATGTCAGTAACAACTTATGCACTAAATGAAAAAGGAATTTTCAAAGAAGAACTACAAACATTAACATTGGTTCCTGCTAGTTTTGAAGAGCCTGCAAAGGCAGCAGATATTCATTTCTCGCAAGATGGGAAATATCTATATGCCTCAAATAGAGGTTTTGATGCAATTGGTATTTTTAAGGTTAATGCAGATTCTAAATTGGATTTCTTAGAGTTTCAAACAGAAGGGGTTAATTGGCCTCGTAACTTTAATGTAACTCTTAATAATTGGTTGTTATTAGCCAATAGAGACGACAATCAGCTTAGAGTATTTGCACTTGAAAATAATGGATTGTTAAAAGTAAGCGGAAGTGTTGCAGATACTGATTTACCTATTTGTATTAAAGTTAAAAAGTAATGAAAAGTAATAGTTTTCTTGATATACTATTTATGTTATTTGGACTCCTGATGTTTGGAGCGGCTCTCTTTAATTGGGAGTATTTTTTTAAACAAAGAAAGGCGCAAATGTTAGTGAAATTTGCTGGGATAGTAGGTGCTCGATTAATTTATGCGCTCTTGGGTTTGTTTTTTACTCTATTTGGAGCAAACTCTTTCTTTGGTTTGGAATGGTTTTAGAGCCAGGACCTCAAAAAAATACGAATATGAGATACTGTTTTTTTGCGGTCCTGTTATTTCAATTTTGTGAAAGTAAAATTGTATTATTTTTCCAACCAATCGTTTCTTAATTTCTCATCAGAGAATATTTTTACCATAAATTCTTCAATGGTATATTCTTCAACTGTTTTTTCTTTTGCTTTGATAAAACCCACAAAGCCTTCGTTCATATATCTTCCGGCTCTTAGTATAAAATCGAATAACTTCGGAAAATCGGATTTATCCTTCGGATTATCATATTTCATTTTACATGAGCTTTCATCTGAAGATAGATAAACCCTGCACGACATCGGTCTTACTGGATATATTGAACAGGCCCCTTCAATTAAAAATGGACAAGCGTGCGAGATGTCTTGCTTTTTCTCTTCTTCTAATCCTTTTGTTTTTTTTAATCGTTGCTTTGCATTTGTTAATAATCGAGCTCTTTGGCTTTCATCAAATGCTTGATGCATATATTCATGTATCAATAAAGCTTCATTAGTAGTAAGGTATACCGGCTGATAACAACACCATTTACAACCTTTTTTACATGCAATCGGAGTTTCCTGTTCAATGGCTCTTTGTGCAAATGATTGAGTGAGCTGACTTACAGCTTGATAATTGGCTTGCATCCCCATAAAAAGAGGGGTTAGTGTTTTAAAATTGGTGATGTTGTTAATAGCCAAATTATATCCATCCTTATAAAAGGTAAGATTTATTTCTTTGTCTTTAGCTGATAATTCTTTGCTCATACTTTACAAATTCAGTAATTGAAAATTCAATTTACACAGGTCGCAAAAGTACATTTTTACTTTATCATACCCAATCATTTAAATACAATTCACTTTATGGCTGCTATTGTTATTGTTTAAAATAGTTTTATTTTTGAATATCAATTCAAGCCCTAAAAGTTTACCTAGACATAATGAACATAACTCTATGAGATACCATTCTTTTCTTAATAAAGAAGATGCCGTTTGGGGCGAACAACAAGTTGTTCGTTTTAGATGGGTACTAATTACTGCAATCCTTGTTCTTATTGGGTATATATTTTATGAAGGCAACACCGAAAGGGCCATATATTCATTGCTATTATCATTGTGTTACATTGCTTATAACTCAGGCATTAGTTATTTAATTAAAAAGCATAGTCAAGCTACTTGGGTCAGCTATGTCTCCTCATTTATTGATGTTACTATTTTAAGTGCCCATATCTTTAATTACTCCTATTTTTTTAAGCCTGTAGCAGTTTCTACTGCAGCAAGTTTATTTTTATATGGGGTGTTAATTATGTTATCTGTTTTAAGGTATGATGGTAAGCTTGTTATTTTTACTACTATTTATGTGGTTATCTGTTATAATGTGATTTATTTCCTTCGTTATCCTTATATCGATCCTCAACTTATTGATCAAATTGCTTCGGGAGGTCCTGAAGGAGTAATGTATCGAAGTGTCTATTTTATTTTAATGGGTTATTTTATTTTTAGTATTCCTAAGATGATAAATAGGTTAGTGGAGCGCCAAAATGAGGTTAATAATGAGAGGCGTGATATAGAAATTCAATTGGCACTAGAAACTCAAAAAAGAGAGTTGGTAACTAATAATTTAAAAGTAGAACAGCAGTTTAACAATCAGTTAAACAAACAGAAGTTAATTATTGAGCAACAGAATAGTTCTTTAGAAAAAGCAATAGCAACTAGGGATAAATTGTTTTCAATAATTGGGCATGATTTAAGATCGCCTTTTTGCTTGCAAGCTTCTCTATCAGAGTATTTGATATATGATTTTCATAGTTTAGATCAAGAGGTTTTACTTGATAGTATTTATGCAATTAACAAAACTTCGAATGACGGCTTAGCTTTATTGTCTAATTTGATTGATTGGAGTAAAACGCAAAGCAACTTATTAGAATCTAAACCAACTCAGGTTAATGTGAAAAAAGCAGTAGATCAGGTTGTGTATCAGCAATCAGAAACTGCAAGATCTAAAAATATTGAGGTTAAAAACATGGTTGGATCAGAGTTTTGTGTAAAAACCGACGAGCAGATGTTCGTAACTGTGCTCCGTAACCTCTTATCAAACGCAATAAAATTTACACATAACAATGGTCAAGTATCTTTTAATTCCTTTTATGAAGAAGAAAACTGTATTGTTCAGGTTAAGGATAATGGTATAGGAATGTCTTCTGCGCAGATTGATAAAGTGTTTAACGATTCAAACTACAGCTCAACATTAGGAACAAATCATGAGCAGGGTACTGGTATTGGTTTGGGATTATGCAAGGATATGATTGAAAGTAATAAGGGAACTATATCCGCAATAAGTGAGATAGGGCAGGGAACAACGATTCAGCTAAAGCTGCCAAAGCTTAAATGCTAAATTAGTATTGAAAAGCACACCAGTTTTGACTCTCCTTCGTAGGCTTTTTTTCATGGATTAAACTATCCAAGAATTTACCAAACATCAATTGATCTCTCTCAGCCAAAGCCATGTTGTATTCCTTTATGGCATTTGATAATTGAGAAAAAATAATCTTCGTATCAATATCTTTAAAATCATTGATTGATAGGTGACTAATTGTAGAATAGTTGTAATACTTTTCTGTTAGCTTGTTTAATTGAGATAGTAAAGTATCTCTTTTATTGATGATCAGTTGTAATTTTCTAGCCCATTTTTCCATGACATTATTTTTTAAATTCCTATTCAATTTACAATAAGAAATTCCTTAAGTAAAGCGTATTAACATTTTTTTTACAAAAAAAAACACTTGGAACTCTTAATTAATGAAAGTATCAGCTAATAAGTATTCATTATCTTCTTCTAATTATCAAAGCTCACTATAACTTAATTCACAACTTTATTTGGTGCATCGAGAGTTTTTATTTTACATACTGGTATCTGTTTTGCCCTTAAGGCACTAGTATTGTAACTTTGTAAATGCCGATATATGCAGGCTAATTAGCAACACCTAAAGTATAAGCTACACAGTCAATATAGAATAAACCCAACGTTTTACATTGTGCAAAATCCTCTTGTGTAATTTGGTTTTAATAGGATTACTCAAATGTTGAAGTATTATTCAGCCTTCGGTTTATACTCCTTAGTTAGGTGCTAAATTACTGCGCTGGGTCTTATATAGTTTTAAGTAGAGCCCGCATTCTCCTCGGAGACCATATATAGTTCTATTTATCGCCCTAATTTTTACCGGACACCAATATATAGTATTGTTTATTCACTAAATTATTGTTAGCAGTCATATATAAAACTGTTTATTGACCAAATCCTTTCCGGATGGGCATATATAGTTTTATGTAGGGCTCCACTTCTTGTCGCTTGCAAAATATAGTTTTGTGTAAACCTCAATAGAAAATTAGCCTTAACATATAATTGTGTTACTTGTTTGTTAAATGCATATGGTGGCTAAAATTGATAGTATTGATGCGATTTCCATAATTGAATGGTTTAATATGCATTAGTAGCCAAATTGAGGTTTATATAAATTGTATTGTTGTATATTTGTGTGAATATTTTCATTATCAGAATAATAGAACTGTCTAAAATCCCGAGCAGGTGCTGATGCAAGTGGCATATCCGAAAATGCGGTACTCCCTAAAAAGTAAATGCCTGAAATTGCCCAACCAATTATAACAGGCTGAAAATTTATATATTATCCGACGTAGGCAGAGCCATACGCCGAATGATTTACATTATTTATTCGCTAAGCAGAGCGTGAGTCGCAATAGGTATTAGTTGCAAGGGTGTTTAAGTTCAGAAATAGTCTAGGATCGCTGTTGTAGTTATTAGGTTCATAACCTAAAATAATATCCATAATATTCAAGTGTATCAAGATTAATTAATATAGATAAAAACACCGCGACCGATGATATAATATATGCCATCACAAAAAAAACATTTTGTATCTCTTTTTTACGTGGCTCATGCTTCCATTTCTTCTCTAAAAAATAAAAAGAATGATTATTCTTATATCTATAATGATTTATAACTAACAAACATAAGGTCAAAACAACACCATACCAATTTTTAATCGGATAGTCTGGTACAAGGATAATTGCAAGGAAAAAGACTAAGCTAGAGAAATTAAGCATTTGTAATAGCGTAATAGCACAATTAGTTAATATATCAGGCGTCCTTTCTTTTGTTGAATATTTATAAAATGCATAAATACGATAATAACAATAATCAAAGAGTTCCATAAGCATTAGTAACCAAATTGGGGTTTATATAAATCTCTATAAAAATTTAGCATGGTGTTGTAAAGAAAAATATATAAAATGGAATGCTTAAGGATGTAACGATATATAGCAGTGTATAATAAAAACTATTTCTTTTTATTCGCTTACTTGATGCCATAAATTCCGTAACAATTTTATTATGTTCTCTTTTTCGGCCAAGAAGCATATAATTTAATATACCAACACCAATAAGAAATATTGCAATCCAAATTTTAACATTCGTATTAATTTCGGGTATAGCAATAATCTCATTTTTAAATATAGCAACTAAGCTTAGTGGGATACTCATTAAATTGGTATATAATAAGAATGTGATAGTAATAACAGCATTAATATGTGCATTTTCAGGCTCATCTTTCTTTTTTAACCAAAGAAGAAATAAATTATAATAAAGATATCTATATATTTTCATTTGGAATAATATGAGAATTTAGGAATGATCGGTGGTATTACATACGTCTTGTCAGGCACTCAAAGTGGTGTAATATCTATTTAAAATTGACACCTAAATATTTAATTTCATCAAAATTAACTGTTATAAGCACTACTATAACAAGTGATGCTATAATATACCCTACTATAACATATCCATTTTTAACTTTTTCCCTACGTGATTCATGCTCCCAATCTTTCTCTAAAAAATAAAACGAACGTTCATTACGATATCTAATATTATTGAAAATTATTAAAAATACACATAGTACTCCTATATGTACCTTATTAAAGTCATAATCTAAATTGAACATTGCACACGAAAAAAAAATTATAGACAAAATATTAAGCATTTGCACTAAAGCTGTTGCGCAGCAAGCAGGAATGTCTGGGAACCTTTCTTTAGTTGAATACTTATACGCAGCATAAACACGGTAATAAAAATAATCAAATCGTTTAATAAGCATTAGTAGCCAAATTGGGGTTTATATAAATTGTATTGTGGTATGTCTATACGTGTATTATCATTCTCAAAATAATAGGGCTGTCTGAAATCCCGAGCAGGTGCTGATATAAATGGCATATCTGAAAATGCGGCTTTGTTGTTTTATTCACAGGGCAGAGACCTTATGTAAAGCGACGTTGCCAGAGGCATACGCCGAACGATTTACATTGTTTAGTTGCTAAGCTTAGCAGGAGGGGGACTAAAACCCTATGTAATATCCACAATATTCTATTGTATCACGATGAAGAGAAACCAATATGAAACTAACAAGCGAAGCTATAAGATATCCAATTATAATAAATCCGTTCTTAACCTTGAGTTTGCGAGATTCATCTTTCCATTTTTGCTCTAGAAAATAAAATGAACGTTTATTTCTATATCTAAAATAATTAAAGATAAAACTATTTAAACATAAGACCACCATCTGAACCTTATTAAAGTCATAACCTGTATTAAAAATAGCAGCCAATAAAAACAATAATGACAATATGTTAAGCCCTTGAAATAAAACAACTCCACAAGTAGCAGGTATTTCTGGCCATCTTTCTTTTGTTGAATATTTATATAAAGCATAAACACGGTAATAAAAATAATCAAATCGTTTCATAAGCATTAGTAGCTAATTTGAGATTTATATAAATCCTATTGTGGCATATCTACACGAGTGTTATCATTCTCAAAATAATAGGGCTGTCTGAAATCCTGAGCAGGTGCTGATACGAATGGCATATCCGAAAATGCGGCACTACCTAAAAAGTAAATGCCTGAAACCGCCCAACCAATTATAGCAGACCGAAAATTTATGTGTTATCCGACGTAGGCAGAGCTATATACCGAATGATTTACGTTATTTAGTTGCTTCGCTCAGCGAGGGGGGCAGTTCATTGCCCGGGCTACTTTTTGTAATTACTGACTAGAAATTCTATTCAGAATGCCTACTAAGAACGCAATAAAAGAGACTATATACACACATAAAATTGATATATATATAATTCTTCTCTTCCAAGATATACTAGTTCTTAATAACTTTAAAAAAGCAATCGGGTCTTTGTGATGGTCATTAAACAAGCTAATATCCTGTCCATGTTCTTTTAATATAAACTTTATAAAATAACTCGTGATAATAAAAACCCCTAAGACCAAGAATAGTGTTCCTTCTTTCATACTTTAATAATTTATCCATTTCTTTATTAACGTAGGAAGTGATGGTATTGAAAAACCGATTGTGTAGGTCTCATAATTAGCGTAAGCACCAGGCAATCCTGCTGATATACCATAAGAGTTAACTTGATATTGCTGAGGGCCATAATGGTCATAATAAGTATTTGACGAAGAGGAATAACTACCAAAATGTGCACCAAAACTCGTTGTATTACCATAGCCAAAAGTATCTTCTATGTTGAGAGGTTTACCATCTAATCTATGACCATTTACTGTATTTACCCCCACCAAGGTACCTTCAAGTCCTTGCCCATTCATATTGAAGGTTAATGTCATACCAATATATTCTCGACTGTCCTTCAAGAATGAAATTGACATCCCATTAAGTGGAATATAATCTTTGATTGCAACATGTAACAAATCAATAGAAACACCTTCCAATGTAGGATTACTACCCCCTACCGAAGAGGCTACTTTCCCAGCTCCACCATTATAATCATCTAAAAGGCCTGCTTTTTCGTAAACCAAAGGCAAATCAACCATTTTATGTTGAACGTAATACCGCTCACCCGATATTGTGTTTATTGCTCCAATTGAAACAGTTTGCTCTGCACCTTCACTATTAACCCTAATATCGATTAAGCTACTATTTAGTGGTAAAATTATTTTATTATTAAAACCTAAATCAAGTGTTATTATTCCTGATGTTTCATTTATTGTTAATATTTTCTTTTCAATATCCTCAGAGTTTGTGTTATAACTCCTAGCAATAGCTTCTTTTGAAGTATCTATCCATTGCACTGTGCCTTGCATATACTGATCTAAACCAGGTTCGGCAAAAGGAGATCCATTACCTGACATGTGATCAGGAGCAATAGCAATATCAGAGGTATAGGCATAACCTACACCTTTAATAAAACCCTCATACTGTAAGCCATGCATTTGCATAACTTGATAAGCGTCGTACGTAATAAAATTATTATTATAATTTGCCATGATTACTCCACCCAGTGGTTATCAAAACTAATACCATTTATGCTTACCTCTTCAGGAGATATGGTTAGCGACGAAACTAAACCTCCGCCCATTGAATCAACACGACGTTTAAAACCCACACAATAAGCATTTAAAAAACTAATTTTTAATGGCGCACTACCTGATTCTATCTTGAATATAATTTCACCATCTTTCAGCATTGATTTCATGGCCCAATCGTAAATATTAGTGGGCACCACCTGAGTAATTCCAATTTGCATTTGGCCACCTCGCACTCTATTTTGAGGTTCACCTTTATGATCTACTCCCTGATTAAAATTTGTATTAAACTCACTCAACTCATACTCTTGTCCATCAATAATTAACCAGGCTGTTGTGTTGCTATCTACTTGTTCTAAATTTATCATAACAAAAGGGGTTTAAAGGTTTTTCCAATTATTTTCAATATTTGTTTCGCCAACAATAATTTTACGAGCCTGTATTACCATTTGTGTTGTGGTAAATCCTTTACCTTTTTGGCTATAATTAATACTAAGATTGACACAAGCTGCATCTTCAAACATTATTTTTTCTAATGGCTCGTCGTTAGCGTTACAAACCACTATGGCTCCGCTTTGTAGGTTACTCGATTTTAACATCCACTCAAGCATGTTATCCTTTGGTATATTAGGAAATACTATTGATATAGAACCTCCTGTAACTTCGGTTTGGGCTTTTCCGTTAGAGTCAACCCCTTGTCCGAAACCAAACTCACACTTTGCAAGCTCGTAACTATCGCGGTAAAGGCCATTGATACTCGAATCGTCTAATGCGCCAATACGTAAAAAACATTTGTGTCCAAACATAGTATAATAAATTAAGGATTAGTTATTAATATATCTTTATTCTCTGCTTCGCTCTCGGTACCTGTTGCTTCAATGGCAGGTGGCAATTCATTAATATGCCAACTTAATTCGTTGTTGGCATCAAGTGCCACATATAAGGTGTCGTTTTTAGTAATTTTATTACTAATTAAAAACTTAGAAATAGGTCGGCGTAGGTAATTACGTATAATACCATTTACTTGCCTAGCTCCGTATTTTGGCGTAAAACCTTTATGCGCTAACATGCGTTTGGCTGCTTCACTTACTTCAATGTTAATGCCTTTACTCTCAAGCACGTTAACAATGCTTTTAAATTGTATATCGAATATTTTAAGTAAAATATCTTCGCTAATAGGGGAGAAGGGAACAATTTCTGATAAACGAGCCAAATACTCCGGACGGAAATACTCGCCCATAACATCCATTATTTGTGTGGTACTAGGGTTTTTACCAGCTTCTTTTTGCTCAATTAACCATTGGCTACCCACATTTGATGTAAACAGAATAATAGCATTTGAAAAATCGCCTTCTTTACCTAAGCGATCGTGCAGTTTACCCTCATCCATTATTTGTAAAAAGATATCGTAAACCGAGGCATGTGCCTTTTCTATCTCATCAAAAAGAACTACGGCATAAGGTTGTTGGCGTATTTTATTTACCAACATACCACCTTCTTCGTAACCAACATACCCCGGAGGAGCTCCGTAAAGTAAGGCTGCAGAATGTTCCTCTTTAAACTCCGACATATCAAAACGAATCATCGCTTTTTCGTCGTTAAATAATATTTCGGCCAAGGCCTTAGCTAATTCAGTTTTACCCGTACCTGTTGGGCCTAGTAAAAAGAATGAACCAATGGGCTGGCCTGGTTTATTCATACCACTACGCGATTCTAAAATAGCATCAACCAATGATTTTAAAGCGTCATCTTGTCCTACAACTCTGCGGCGCAATAACTCTTCCATATTCAATAGGCGTTCTTTTTCGCCCGACTGAATTTTTCCGATAGGAATACCCGTTTTGTTAGAAATAATAGCAGCTACCTCGTGCGCAGCAACTTCTTCAATTTTATCCTTAACAAAGTTACCTATCACTTCAACCGACTCGGTTAAATAATTATACCAATCGGTATAAGATTCTATTTCGTTGGTATCTTTCTCTTGTGTAAGTACGCCCAATAATACTGGGCTTAACTTGTTTTGCATAGATAGGTGCACCATTTTAAGTGCTTCGGCCCTTTGTTCTTCAGGCGTAGCATGGTCTCCTTCTATTTCAGCAATTTGTTTGGTTAAATCAAGTACGTCAGATTTGGCTGTTTCGTTTACCATTTTAACAGCCGACATGGTTCTATCGAGCAGGTCGATAGCAGAATCGGGGAGTCTACGATCTTTCACATAGCGCTTAGCCATATGTACACAGCTACTAATGGCCTCGTTGGTAACAGCAAGCTTATGATAGTTGGTGTAATGTTTTAATACCGAGTTTACCATTTTAATGGCATCGGTAGAATTAGGTTCGTCAATTTGTAAAACTTCAAACCTACGACTAAAGGCGTGGTCGGGTTCAATTAATTTACGGTATTCATCAACAGTGGTTACCCCAATAACGGTAAGGTTACCTTTAGATAGTTCGGGTTTTAATATTCCGGCTGCACCAGAGTTGCCTTGTTTTGGGTCGAGCAAGGTTTGAATTTCGTCGATAAATAAAATAGCTCTATCTACCTGATTAATTTCTTTTATTAAACCCTTAAGTCTATCTTCTATTTCGCCTTTGTAGGTAGCACCTGCAATAAGTGCTCCTGTATCGAGCTCGTATATTATTGAAGCCTCAAGGTAAGATGGCACATTGTTATGTGCAATATTGTAAGCTAAACCATCTACTAAAGCGGTTTTACCAACTCCCGAATCACCGGTTATTAGTACATTTGGCTTACGATGACGGCCTAATATTTCCATCATCATGCGCGTTTCTTTATCGCGACTTACAGTAGCATGTATTTTTAAATCTAAAGCAAGTGCCGTTTTATCGATGCAATATTTAGCAATAGAAACCATTGGTTTTGGAGCGCCCGAGGCTTCCTCGTTCATAACATTAGCAATGGCTTCGTTTGTTTGCGTACCTTGCATAAACAAATCGAACACCTCGTTTTCGCGTATTGGAAACGATTTTAATTGATCTGCATCAAACCCTACTCCTGGCTTAGATATTGCTGTTAAAACACAAATAGGATTTATCTCTAACAAACCCCACTTTAACCTCACATTATCCGACTCTTCAAAAATATCGGCTATTTCTGGTGTAGGCACAATTTCGGCACTGGATGCATTTTTAGGCACCTCGTCAATGCGCACTTCGGCCCATTCTTCTAAATAGCTAATGTCTTTTTCAAGACTCTCAATAAAACCCTGTAAGCCAATTTCGGGATGCAGTATTGCTTTTAAGAGATGGGCAGGAGTATAACAGCTATTGCCATACTCCCGGGCAATCCCTTGCGCAATGCGCACCGATGTTTTGACCGACTCATTTAAATTTAAAAAATCCATCTACTCGGTATTTATAATCGTTACGATTAATGTTCGTTATCCTTGTTCTACATCTGAGCTCCACTCAGTACCATCATCACCTTTAATACCATCAAGTTTAATTACAAAACTTTTAGCTGGGAAATAAGGTGTTAAATGAAGGTCTAAAAAGATTCTATCTTTTTGTTTAGGATCGCGCTCAAAACGAAGAATTTTAAATTTCTCGATTAAACGATCAGGACCCTGAACACCATCTAAAAACTTAACAATTTGTGAACGTAAATCGCGTTCTGCTTTTGAGTTCCAGTTTTCGAATGAACGACGGTTTAAGAAATCGAAAAGCACTTTTGTAATATAATCGAATACTCTAACTACCGAGTATGTTTGTAAACCTAAGTTATCGCCATTAAATAAAGTTTTAGCAGAGAATGCCATTACTTTACCATACTCGTTTACCATTGGGATAAGACCCATTTTTTCGAGCTGCGAAATTTCACTTTTCTTTAATTGGAAAGCAACACCATCAACCTCGTTAATACTACCATATTTTTTACCGGCAGTAACTTGCGACATTAAAGTACGGTATACTTTACCTGCTAAAGCTGCTGAAGGAGAAACATGAAGATCTTCCTCTTCGCCTAACTCGGCATATTTACCACGACCAACTAACCAGTTACACGACATAGTAGTGTTGGCTTTAAAAGTATCGCCACTAGCTAAATTTGATGAAAAGAACATTTCAACAACATCATCTGGTTTTTCAAGATCGGCAAAATCGGTAAATAACATTACTTTGTTATCGTAAGCTATTTTCGACCATTTTTCAACAACCTTATTAGATCCAAGGTATCCAGGTAACGAAAGAATAGAGTAATTCATTCTAAGATCTAATTTATCGTAGTTTTGCTTTAACTCAGCAGCTACAAAATCAATAAATCTTGAATTATCTAAATCGGTTACTTGCTCTGGTGTAGCATTAACAATAGTAATATTTGTTAATTTATCCGATTCGGTGTTTTTATAAAAAAGCATTACACCACGGTACGAACGCTCTAACTCTTTTACTGTATTTACCGCTATCAATTGACTCTCGGCCAATTTTTTAGATACAGAGGCTGCTTTGGCCTTACTTTTATCTAACATTTCGGTAATGCTATCCGAAGAAGTTAGTAAGTCAACCCATAGGTCGATAGTGTTTTTTAAAGCTTTGCGTTCTCCTACTTTTTGTTCATCAGTAAGAAATATCTTTTTACGCGCTTTACGCTCAGGATTAAGGTTTTGAATTCCTTCTACTGAAGACTCTAAGAAGTTAAATCCTCCAAATTTAGATAATTTACCAATTGAGTCTGCTAATACTTTAGCGTTTGATTCTTGATTTGAGACAGCTGATTGTTGCTCAGTTTGCATTACCTCTTCGGCTACTGCTGTATTTTCTGACATGATTTTTAAATTTAAGTACGGTTAAAAGAAATTAGTCTTCTAGTTCGTTACGAAGTTGTAAAAGTGCATTAACAAATGCTTGTTTTGTTTCAGGATCTTCAAGAGCTCTTTGTAATACTTTATTTGATCGCAATTGCTTTGTAAGTAATTCGTAAAAATTATTTTCCTGACTAAGACCATTCATAAATGCACTTTTATCAGTCATATTTTTTACGCTGAAATCGCCAACATTAGAAAATTTCATATTTTCTTTAACAGGCTGACCTGCTTCGTTTTCAAATTCGATGTCGATATTTGGCATAAAATGCGCAAAAACATCTTCAATTGTACTTAACTTTTCAACAGCTTCTGGGTTATCAGGATCTTCAGCTGTAAGTTTTTCAATAAGTAATGTTCTGTTTTCAGGGATTTGAGCTATTGCTTCTCCACCTTCAATTTTTACTTCATTCCCACCAATTTCATAATCTAGGATTGCCATAATAATATGTTTTTATAATTATTTTAAATGAAATCGGGATACCAACCCGTTATTTACAATTGGTATCCCTTTTTTTAAACTAGTTTGGCCAGTTTTGCTCATATTGAGCACCACCGATTTTAAGAACTTGTGCAGAAACTACAAAAGTTGTTGACATCGGACGAGCACCAACTACATCGATTGACTCCTCAAAAGAAACTATATAACCATTCTCCCAAGTAAGCTCTTTCATTTTAGCTTCTTCATCACCTTTTTTAAAGATAACGCTACCTGCACTTGGTTTGAATTGATTAACCATTTGCTCAAGGATTGAAGTGTCTTCTGTAGACTCTACACGAACACGAACTTTACCACCATAGATATTTGAAGCAGGTCTTCCTTTTGCATCAACATCTCTTTCTAATTTGTAATCACAATCTAGCACGTCAAACTCTTTACCTGCTAAACTTAGGGTTGCTCTAAAAGCCATAATCTAAAATTTTAGTTAAAAAAATATTGTGTGTTTGGTAACAGTACACACTTTAACTGCTTTATTTTTATTTATTGAAACCACTCAGAATCCACCCAGTAGTATGTTTCACCACTTGATGTGATACTGATTGATTCATTTATCTCAATATCTAAGGTTGACTTTTGCTCTTTATAGAATTCAAGTAATGCTTCAAAGTCTTCGTCGCTCAGTAATCGCTTTCGCGAGAAGAATTTTCTTCGTGTTATTGATTTTACCGTTACAGATTGTAATTCGTTTGAATAACTAGGGGCATGAAAAATTAGCTCATGAAGTTCAGCCAGAGTTAATTTATTGGGTTTTTCACTAGGCTTTGTTTTGCAAAAAGGACAATTATATAACCCCTCTAATAAGTTCATCTTAAAAGCTTTTCTTGTTTTTCGGGTAGATTTGTATTTAGTTCTAAGTACTTCTGATGTATCATTAAGGCTAACAAAGTCATCTCTATATTCTCCAGGGCAATCACAATAAGCTTTGCCTTTGCCTTTAGTTCTTTTAGCTTTGCCTATAATTTTAGTGTCTACATTAAGATCTGCAATTCCATCATAAATACTTCTGAGGTTATCTACCTCCAACTCCGACAATAATAATTTGTATTGATAAACAGAATCTGCACAAAGAGTATCGCTGTATGATTTATACCAATACGGATATGTATTTTGAAAACTCTCTTTAAAATTTCTTTCTATTTTATAGTTCTCACTAAGTGAAAAATTATTTATAAATCGTTTTTCATATTTATCTTTTGAATTACCTACAGTAGTAAATGCTTTATCGATACTTTCAATTAGCCCAATATTATCAGCTTTCACTTCAGTTAAAATGCTATCCATAAAGGAAGTAACTTGGTCAAGAAGAATTATTTGGCCTTTCTCTGGGAAGCAGATGCCCCCTTGCGTCATGCTTCTTTTAGGAAAATCGAGGTGATAAGTGTTTTTACTAGATGAAACAAAATCATTTGATTTTGTAATTTGATCAGAGTAAACAATTAATTCTCTTTTATTTTTAGAGAGTAATTCTGATGAATGATTGATTAAATCAGTAAACTGTGTAACAAAATTGTTATACTCATTTTCGTTACCAGAATAAATTTGGTAGGCTATGAACCTGCAGTTGTATTTACTAGCTTTTGCTGCAATAATCGAATCATCCCAAGTGTTTGGTCTTCCTGTTTCTCCAAAAGTGACTATTATATTGGTTGCTGTTTTTTCTTGAGCTATTAAATCTAAACACGTTTCTAAGCCACTCCAAGACTTATGTGATGGAACTGGTTTTAAACTATTATCCTTTGTTAATTTTACGAAATTTGCAATTACTTCATTAAAGCTTGATGAAAATGGAACTTCAGTAGTGCAGAGCCTATCAGATTCGTAACTAGTAACAACCGATGCAAATTGATATGAAAAACTTTTATCAGCAAACAATGGGTTCATATTCTGAAACGAATTTATAAGTGCTGGTAGTTGCTCAATAGTTCGTTTATTGGGTTCAATTAGAAACACAACGTTAATACGTTTCAACTCAGTTTCTATAATTGCTTTCTCATTGTAGCTGATGATGTTTCCGTTTACATTGAAGATGCAATTATCACTTCTATTAATAATTGGAAATAAAGATCCCGTTCTAAAAATGGCACTATCCTTTCTGCTTATAATAGGCTTATATACAATACTACTTGTATGAATATCTTTTTCATTTTTTAGAGCATTATCATCTAAGAATAGTTGCTGTCCAATTCCTTGGATTAAATCTGAACTTACCCAGCCCAATACGTTTTCCTTAATATTATCAGGCAGAATATAAGGCGTTCGTGAAATGAGAACCTTACTTTTATCTGTTGCCCTTTTTAGTATATAAATAATATCATTAGGCTTAGTGAAGCCTGACACATTATACAAACCGGGGCTCATATATGATTTTACAGAATCATTTTCGAAAAATAGCTCAGCATTTTTTACCACATGTGGGTTTGAGATACTTAAGATTGATTTGTTTTTTAGGCCAGTTCTTAGATCGGTAATGCTTTGATTATTTAGTAATAATTTTGATTTATGAATCCATCCATAATATTCAACCTGTTTTCTATTGGTTAATCTACCATTGTCAATTATTTCAGGGTCGTATTTAATTACACTTAGGTAATCGCGCTTTTTTCCTATTACGAGTAATGGTTCGAGATACTCTAAGTCTTTAATCTTTAGTTTACCTCCAGCACTAACCGTAGTATAGTTTTTATCTCTATCAGAATATACAATCCATTCCTTTTTATTGAGAATAGATTTTGGAGCTTTAAGCCCATCCACACAATAATTATATGTATAGGATACTGGTACCTTTCTAATGCGTGTGAACATATTAATTGGCCCACAAGAAGTAATTAGGTATCCTAATATACATACTATATAAATTTTTATATTCTTCATATAAGGGTTAGGGTTTAAGGTTTATCGCTTAGCTAAATCGTATTGGATAATAGTTAACTGACTAATACACGAAGTATTCACTTCATCTAAATCAACAATAACATTCTCTATAATTGTTTTATTTGATCTGCCAATAATCTTTAAGCCTTGACAATAAGAATAAAAGTCGTTGAATTTATTATTATTTGTAACCACAATGGTATTGGCATTGCCACATAAATATCGTTTTAACACTTTGTTATAGTGCGTATTAAACGACCTGCCATTAACTATAGCCTGCAAGTTTGTTTTAATATCCTCACCAATTACTGAGAGTGCATCTGTAGAATCATTTTCTTGATACTGTGCTACAATTTCAATTTGGTGTCTGATTGGGTATTTTGTTGTCTCAGTGCTAAGTAAAACACTATAGAGACCTGGTTGCTTAAAGGCATATAGCGTCTTTTTTTCACGAGCATCAACTCTGCCGGATTCGCCAAACTCCCATCGCCATTTTTCGGCATTACCATCACCCTTAAAAACAATTAATTCATTTTGTAAAGCAACATTAGGGGCGATGATGTTTATTAAGGGGCTTTCGTTTTTGCCATCTTCTTTGCTTTTTACTTCGATTTTGAAATATTTTTCAGCCTTCCGATTGACTGTAAGTCTAATTTGATATTTACCTTCTTCGGTAAAACTATATTTACCCTTTTGCATGTGATAGGTATCTCCATTACCAAATTCCCATAACCACTCGTTAGCACCTCTCGTACTATCAGAAAAAGATATTGCTTCATAAGGAGCTACAACAACATTAGAAACTTTTGCTAAAATTAATTGATCTTTTGAGCAAGATCTCACTAAATAAGAAAAGACAAAAATTGAAATAATTGTAATTACCAATACGATTACCATTCTAATATTCAGAAACCTATGCATTTTACCTATTTTTAAATTTAGACCTAATACTTTCTGTCTTTTTATCAATACCTATTTCACATTCTTCTAGGTTTGATTTAAATGTGCTTATATTCTGTTTCTTACTCCACAGTTCTTTCTTATCAATTAACCAATTGTCATATAGGTTTGCTATTTGAGCGAATAATTTGAGTCTTTTATCCCAACTATTTTGTGTGTATATGTTTCTTAAGTCGTTGATTAGGAATTTTATATCACTTTCTTCATAACTAGCCTGAAGACTTGGGTCAAACCTTTCAATTCTAGCATATATTGAGTCGCAAGAAAGGCCATTTTTTAGCTGGGTATTTTGATAATTCTTAATTCTTTTCATCTTCTTAATAGTGATCACTTTTTTATTAAAAACATCTAGATCTTTATTCTGATTCACTAAAAAGTAAGTACAGGAACCCATGACTATTGCGAATAGTACAAACACATAGATAAGTGCGATTATACGTTCGTAGCGGTTTATGTATTTTGAAACAGTAACTTTTGATTTCATGTGGATTAGCTTGTTCGATTATTTTTTATTAGAGATTACTATAATTTACTAGAGATGTTTACTCATTTAGTATTCCTCCTATCGATAGTTTTCTAGCCAATTGCTTATTGTCTTCAATACATCGTATTAAATCACTTTTTACTAGATCTTCTTCAATGATTAGCTGCCTAATAGAATCATCAACATTTAAAAATACATTGATTTGGTTTCCAATTTTTCTAAATAAATAGGAGTCTTCTTTGGGCAGTTTATCCAATGAATTTAGATAGTTCATTTTCTTATTACTGATCATATTAAGTAGTAATACGTCATTTATTTTCTCGCTAGTATTTAGCATTTGCATATAGTTATACAACGTATCCATGCGTCCTACTAATTCAATCTGATAAGCATTGATTTTATCATACTCTCTTGTTTTACTGCCAATTAGTTCTAATTCTGCAGTGGCAGTATTAATAAAACAGTAAATAGATAATACCCCGAGAAAGGCAGTACTTATTACACTTATAGCAAAGCATAAGTAGGCATTTCGTATTTGAGAAATGTTTTGAGCTTTCATAATAATTTATTTCAAAATAGTATTGATACCAAGAAAAGATACAGCCACGCCCTCTGCTTTGCCTAATTTAAAAACGGCTGACGTTTTATTAAGATTAAATTTGGTTGTAATCTTACAGTTGGCTGGGAATAATATTTCCTCTAAACATTTTAGCATTTTGCCATCTTCTCCTTCGTGGTTAAAGTTTTCGTAATCCGAGACAGACATAGGGCCAATTTCAATCGTAATGTCCGAGTTCCGATCTTCTAAATCACCTCTAGTGAAAAAGTTTTCTCCTAGTTTAATGCGTCCTAAAGGAGATTCAACTTTTGATTTTATATGATGTACGTTATAGTTTGTATTAACTTTAACCGGCATCTCAAATATCAATGCCATTGCTTCAGCAATCTTTTGGTGCGAAGTTCTGATTAAAGGTACTAGTGGTACAACTTCAAGAAATATAGCGGCCCTTCTTTTATTAACATTCTTTATTACTGGCCAATAGCTCATGAAAATGTCTATAAATTCATTTGCATTATTCTTCTTGTCGAAACTCGACTCTTTAAACTGAGTTAGTACTTTGCTTCGGTCGATTTCTTCTTCAAATGGTTGGAAAAATCGCCTAGAATAAAACTCTTCTTCTCTTTGTTCTCTGATTGACTCTAATACTTCTTCTTGAGTTTTATCCTTAAGGCTCCCTTCTGTACTGTGAAATAATCCTTCGGGCATAGTATCGTAAATACTACTTCTATTTGTGGATATTTCTATTTGTTTATAGAAATTGGAGTCGTCGATAAAGATAATACTATCGATATCCTTAGATACATTACGTTTAGACGCACCATTACGCTTAATTAGAACGCTCTCGATGCTTATACCTTTGCTTAATAGTCTGGCAGCAACAGTTTCTGCTTTATAATCTGTATCTACAGCATTAGCAGTTATATGGTTGGGTTGGTCTATGGTGTTCATGGTCAGTTTATTAATCTAGTATACTCCATTTGCTTTTTTGTGTAGAATCTGATTGCGATATACTTTCAGATACTATTATGTTCTCTTTATGTTGTCCTATGTGATCAAGTTGACTAAGTTTTACTAACAAATCTGAAAGAATCGTCATAAAACCATCGATTTGTAACATTGTTGATCTTATTTTGTCATGCTCATATAGAATCTCTAAGGTATTGGCTAGGGTTTCTTCAAATGAGCCAGGGGTTATATCACTCCACTCATAAAAATATTTTAGCAATTCTTCTTTTTCTTTATTTTGAATAAAACTTAAGCTACCATAGGTAACATGAGCTAAAGTTGAGAAATACTGTATAATATCAATTGGAGGCAGATATCGTCCTTTGTTTCTAAATTCGAAATATATAACCGAAATATATCTTAATAAATCTTCACACACTGCTCTAATGTTTTCAGCTAATTCAGTCTGACTTTGTCTGTTTATTACCTTGGATATTATTGTTTTAGACGATTTTTCTATACTACTTAATTTCTGTCCAAGATGATTATAGTACTCCATCAAATCTGGGTGACTAGCCATACTAGTGCACGGTGGTATGTAATTGCCATCAACCTCGTATCTATCCGAACTTTTTCTTAAACGCCCGATAGTAAGATGATGCGAACCAAACTCAGATGTATTTAGTTCTCCAGATGGCATTACATGTAACTCATATTTTGCCCCGGCATTCGGATGTCGGGGAGGTGTTTCTTCTACATCTAAATCACCAGAAGGACATCTATCAAAAGGGTTTACTACAAGAATAATGTCCCACTGCTTCGTTTCTCGATGTCGAGCGCTTAAGGTATGTGAATCAGGTGAGTAGTCTTTAATAAGATAACTCTCATCATCAGGATTAAAATTTACTCTGATACCTGAAGCGGTGATAGCATTGCAGTGTAAGAGCTTAATCTCAATATGCCCTGTTACATGCTCACTAATTCGAATACCATTGGCATTATCCTTATCACCAACCGTTGGTAACAATCCGTAATTGCTATTGGTTAATCGTAAACTTGCATAATCGCGAGATGTATCTATAAAGAAATTCTCCGATTGTATAAAATGTTCTGCCGATACATTCATACTCTCTTGCCAATTAACAAGCTGTTTCTTAGGTGGTCTAATCATCTTAAAATTCTATTGTTCAATATTCTCATATACTCGTTTGGCAACTATAGTGTACCTTTCATGAACTTTGTTCGTTTCGAAAGATTTATTATAATCGATATAGTTTCTTGGCAAAAAGACAGAAGGCTTGGTATAAAAGATCCATCCTGAGTCACTAGTTTTGTTATTGACATCAATTGTTGCCAAAGGAGATTTTACGTTATAATCTGATAGCAGGCGCTTAAACCACACTCCAAATTCCATTTCACTTGGAGCCTTAGCGTTTATAACAATTGGTTCATCATCAGATTCTTGTTTAAATATTTCAATCTTCACAAGCTTTAACTGATCGTAGTTGATAGTGTCATTATTAGACTGATCAGGGCTTTTGTCAAAACACCATACATTATAAATCTCTACTGGAATATTTAGAAATAATTCAACGGATTTACAATATAATAGGGGGATAGCAAATACTATAAGTACTGTTGAGGCCCACGGACCGTAGGATAATTCGTTACTGTAATTAAAAATATAAATGAATAGTACTGTCCCTATTGCCATAGTGAACAGATAAATACTTAACGTGATAAAAAAGCTTGGGGTATCTTTTAGTACCCACGAAATTACTTTTTGATTATAGTATCCTAGTACCAAATATAGGCATGCTATTCCAAAATATCCGAAAGGCATGAAGTCATAATCCAACAGACCTACAAAGCCAGGAATGGCCAATAATAGTATTGATATTGTTAAGTAGGAAAAGAGCCTCTTATTGCTAGCCATATTATTTTTCTTAGCAATTAAGAAACCTAAGCCAATAAGAATTATTCCAAGTAATGGGTATATGATATAAGTTAGAATCATTAAAGAATAGTTATAATTTGGTTGTACAAACATACTGCATTTTTTATAAAAACAAATATTCACTTTAGAAAAAATGTTAAAATTGCATTAACAAAGTATAAATTTCATGTTAAATGTGTATTTATTTTTAGAGTATAATTGACTGTACAGCAAGGTTTGGTGCGGTTTGGGTGTGAAATAACTCTTTGTTGTAAATGTTACGATTTTAACATATATTAATTTTGAATTGCAATTAGTTAATATTAGTTAATTTACTATTTTAATTCACTATTTTTTCTTCCTGTAGTCCTAACGAAAATTCTTGCGAAGCCTTATTGTATATGGCTTTGCTTAAACTATTAACTTTTTGTTAGCTAAATAATGAAATCTAATTGTATATTTTAGTGCTCATTATATTTGTATCTATTTAAAATAATAGATTATATTTACAGCCCAAATTCCTACTATTATGACCAATTTAACAACCTACCTTAAGTTGCATAAACTTGAGAATAACAATGAGAATGGTGGTTTTAGAGATGTTTATGAGCTTAGCTATTGCAGTTATGAGTTGTTTAAACATACCAACCAAAAAGGTGAAGCAAGCAGTGTGCTAAATGCTGGTAATATAAAAATTGCACTACCTATACTTCCACAAGAACCTTTAATGAAATGGCTTTTCGACTCCAATCAAATTGAGAATGGAGAGATATCATCCTACAACCTGAATAGTGAAGTAATAGAGAAAATTTCTTTTAATCAGGCACGCATTGTAGGATTTAGGTTTCATTATGAATCCATGGGATTACAAAATTCGACATGTGTTTTAACTATTAATGCACAGCAAATTACACTGGGTGATAACGAATATAAAAACTACTGGAACTAATGGGTTTTTTTGATAGACTGCTATCTGGTAAGGTATTTTCGGATGCACGACCAGCGAGCTTAGTGGCGGAGTTAGAAATTAGCAATCATAAGTACATTTTAAATGATTTAGATTGGGAGTTTACGCAAGAGGTTGACGATAAGAATAGACCATGCAGTGCATTATACGGTGGGAAAATAAGCTTATCGATTAGTGAACCTGTAGATCAAACTATTTTTAACTGGATTATTAATAGTGGAACCAAACATTCGGGTCAGATTAAGTTTTATCATCACAATAATAACTTTGAAGAGGGTGCACAATTAGAAATTAAATTTATTGATGCTATCTGTGTAAATTTTCATAAACAAGTTATTGACCAGGGTAAAGAAACCATTACCACTTTGGTGCTTTCATCGAGAGTGTTAAAAATTGGAAGTGAAGAATTTCAACAAAAATGGTCTGGTTATTAGCGATTGTGTCTTAAGCGAAAGCTCTTGTTTTAGATTTACTTATGCCCTTGTGGGATTATAATAACACTGTTTAAATGATGCATAAATGAAAGGCAATTTATTAAAAGATTGGTTTACGGCCATGAAACTTGATTTATGGGATAGGGGATATGTTGATTCTGTAGGTTACGTTAAGAAAAGTAATTCAATTTTAGTTCAGAAACCAAAGGTGTCTGAGCTAAATGATTTGAGTTGGAACGAGTATGGTATTGCTGTATCGAGCCATGTTTTTTTAACACAAACCAAACATTTAAGCAAATTTAGCCATACTAAACAACAGGAGTATGCCTTAACATTTGCGATACGTGATGTATTCTCGGGAGAATGGAGCAGTTGCGAGTATTTATTAAGATGTTACAATAACGAACCATGGATACAAAATGTGTATGGCATGGCTCATAAAGAGGCAGAGAAGAAAAATACTTATCAAATGACGAAAAGCAAGCCTTATGAATTGCGCAATAGAGCTAGCTTTTCGGTACGCGGAAGAGAATTACCACAACCTAGAAGATTTAAAAGTTAACGAGCATGGAAAAAAGCAATTACAAACTACCCTTACAACTTTCAGCCTTTCAGAATGATGAAGATGGCCAGTTAGAACGTTGTACCATACTTGAATCTATAGATCAGAACCTAGATTTATTATTAACCACTTGCCCTGGCGAACATGTTTTTAACAAAAAGTTTGGTTCAAGAATATGGGAAATGGATTTTGAAAGAGTATTCTCTCAATCAAAATGGGAAGAGAAATTTAGTGGTTTTGTACTTGAATCGGTCAGAGAAAACGAAAAACGGCTTTCGGATGTAAGTGTACAAGTTAAAATTAGAGAAGTAGTAAAAGAGGATGTGTCAAGCAACTCGGTTGCTATCAGGAAAAGAGTTGATATACATGTGTTTGGCGTGCTTACTGAGTTGAATCAAAAATGTGGGTTTACCTATGCCATGTATTTAGGTCCTCTATCTAAAAATTAGCGTTTTTTTGTTTTAGATAGTAAGTAAATATAAGAGAAGATTATTTAACAAACCAATTGGTATTAATTACAATATCAAATTATAGCACTGTTATAACCAACATTAACCAAAAATGGAATTACAAACAACAAATACGCACTTTACCAAAGAGAGTATTAAAAACAGAATGTTTAAACGTGCGGCAGCATTGTGGGACATTCGTAATATCGATCATCTTGACCCCATTGTAAAGCTTATGATTGAAGCGCTATCGAGCGAAATTTTTCAATTGAGCCGAGAAGTAAACGATGTTGAAAATAGGGTGCTCGAAAAGGTAGCCCGTGCACTAACACCTAGCTCTTCTTTATCGGTGCAACCTGCACATGCCATCATGCATGCCAATGCCATACATAATAATTGCGATATTCTACAAAACTACGAGTTTCATTATAAGAACGCGCACTTTATGAAACGGCACAAACTAAAGCGCCTTTCATTTACTCCAATATATTCTACCCGTGTATTTAATGGCGATGTTGCCTATTTGGCAGGTAGCGAAGGAATATCAAGCGTTGATATTAAATTGGGCAAGGAACTTGAGTTTACCGCTATTAAAAAAGATCCGATTACCAATAAATCCTTATGGGTAGGCTTAGATTTAGCACCGGAGGTAATTAGTTTAGAAAATATTTCGTTCTATTTCGACTTTCCGTATATGGACGAATGCGAAGAATACTTTAGGCTATTACCTCATGTGAAATGGGAAATAGAAGGTTTTCCGCTTCAAACTGAAACGGGTATGTATATATTGAACGATGAAGATGAAAATTTAGCTTCAAAGTTTATAAAAACCTACAATGCAAATAATCAGATTAGTAGCGATATTTTAACCAACTACAATCATCGATTCATTCATATAACCGAACGAACCAGATTAAAACCTAATTTTAGAACTTTGTTTCCTGAAGAAATTAAACACCTGTTTACCGAGGAAACACTTGCAGAGTTAACAAAACCATTGGTTTGGGTAAAACTTACCTTTCCATCAGCATTCACCAGCGAGGCATTACAGGGTTTAAACGTGCAAATAAATGCCTTTCCTATTGCCAATAAGTTTATTAATACCAGTGAGCGAAAAGTTGATGAAATATCAGGCGTAATTCCTTTAATTAAAGAGAGTAACGAATATTTCCTGGATATTGATAATGTAAGTGATGTGAATGGTAACCAATACCATGAGCAAAAGTATAGCATGGAACATGCCGATACTGAGAACCATATATATACGCTACGAAGAGGTGGAATTGAACGTTTCAATACTGCAAATGCACGCGAATTTCTCGATCATTTAGTGGATTTACTACGTGATGAAAGTATGGCTTTTTCAAATGTAGAGAAGGATACCCTTGGAGAAAATGCCAATGATTTATTACGACAACTAAATCAGCTTGAGAGCAAAATTAGTCTGCGAGGAAGTACAGCAGAATCCACTTCGTACATTGTGCTTAACGATAAGTTGTATGAGTCCACAGCATTTTTTATTAAATACTGGCTATCTAATGGTATAATAGGTAATGGCATTAAAGCATCGGAGGTATTAGGTTTTACTGATATTACCGATGTTAACCGTACATCAACCGTAATGTTAACCACCTCGCGCGGCGGGAAAGAAGCACCCGATGCTAAAACCCTAATGGAAATGTACAAATTTGCGCTTACCTCGCATGGTGCCATATATTCTAAGCAAGATGTAAAATCGTTTTGCGCTATTTACTGTGGTAATTTTATATCTAACATCGAAGTTAAATCGGGTTATGGTATTGGTCGCGAACCTAAACAAGGTATTATTAGAACCATTGATGTACACCTAAAACCATCAGCAGAAACATCGCCACAAAAGCTAAACAATATGAAGGAAGGGCTTTTGGCTGCCCTTTACGAAAAATCGCCACAAGAGTTTAATTATCAATTAATCGTTAAATAATTCTAACACCTAATATTATGTCTTTACCACAATTAAATGTAGTTGAAACCGAAGTTAAAGTAGCCGAAGAACTTGTTGATTTTGTAGGCTTAAATCTTGAGCAAAACATGAGTGGACATCATGTTTTTGAAATTAAGGTGAACTATAAGCCCAATAAACCCAACGTTTGGTCAACCACTCCTGAAACGCTTTTTGAGCAACTGGGCGAAACAGTATCTATTAAATTTACCCATGCTGAAAGTGGCGAAACGTCAGAATTTAATGGATTAATAACCAACGTTAAGGTTGGGGGTAGCAATGGCGACCAAGGTTTTGTTATACTACAGGGTGGTAGCCCAACTTTACTATTAGATATGGATCCTTCAATGGGTTCGTTTATGGATTACACGTTAAGTAATATTATTAGCGAAACCCTAGAAAATACTGGTGTAGGTATAGAGTTAGTTGATAATGCAACATTTACCACTATTATGCCCTACATATCGCGCTACAAAGAAAGTAGTTATGCTTTTATGGCTCGTTTGGCAACTGCTTGCGGCGATTGGTTTTATTACGACGGACAAAAACTAATATTAGGTAACCCGGGTATTGAAAATGATACAAAGGTTTCCTTTGATATGGAGCTAAGCGATATTGTAATATCAGCAAAAGTAAATAGCCTAAATACTGAAATATACGATTACGATAGTGCCGAGAGTGATTACAAAGAAGATGCTCCGGTTGAAAATATTGATGGTATTAACAGTTATATGCGTGTGGCATTGGATAAAAGTTCTCCTTTTTTCCCGAACCCTGCCAAATTACCAACCAACAGGTTTATGGTTGACGAAAACGATATTGTGGCACAAATGCGTGCTATATATAGTCGTAAATACTCACAAATGTCAACCATATCGGCTAAAAGTAATACCTGTGCCATTCGTATTGGCGAGTTAGTTACCACACGTTTACCCGAAAGTTTACAACAGGATGTTGGTCCGGATTTAGGTCGTTACAGAGTAACAAAAATTACACATGTTATTGATGATAAAGGTTTATATAGCAATCTTTTTGAGGGAGTAGCAGGTATGACTGAGTCTATTTTGAATGATACAATAGCCCAACCTACTGCTTACCCCGAGGTGGCAACCATAGTTGAAAACGAAGATCCGAATACATTGGGGCGTGTGAAAGTGCGTTTTTTATGGATGAGCGACGACCAAACGAGTAATTGGATACGCGTACAAACGCCTAACCTTGGGGCTGCCGAGAATAACGAAAGCATGCATGGCTTTCATTTTATACCTGCTATCGACGACCAAGTTATGGTTGCCTTTGAACATGGCGACCCATCAAAACCCTATGTAACGGGTAGCTTGTTTCATCGCGATAATGCTGCGGGTGCTTTACCAGATAATGTAAAAAGCAAAATTGTGAGTGCAAGCGGACATACCATTGAATTAGATGATACCGAGGGCGAAGAAAAAATAAACATTTACGATACCGAAGGTAGCATCATCACCTTTGATACAGCTGCTCAATCCTTATTTATTCAGAGTACCGAGAACATTGAAATTACTGCCAAAAATATTTCTATTAACGCCGAAGAAAACATCACCATAGCAGCAAGTGGCAATGTGGATATTGCTGCCGAAGGCGATTTAAACAACCAAGCTCAGGGTAATGTGGCCATACAATCGAGTGGCGATACTACGGTAGGTAGTGGCGGGGCATTAGCATTAGAAGCCACCTCTGATGCAACAATGGCTGGTATGAATGCCATTATTGAAGGATCGGTAAGTGCCGAATTAAATGCCACACAAACAAAAGTAACCGGAAGTGCCATGACAGAAGTGTCAGGCGGAATCGTGAAAGTAAATTAATTTGTATTCAAATATTTATTAATCTTTAAAATCAAAATTCTATGTTAAAGTACGGTCTATTTAAAAATCACTTAACAATCGACCCTGATGATTATGTAGCTATTCCTCAGGATGTAGAAAGTAAAACTGAAGAAGATATTTTGAAAGAAATGGTAGTACCCGGCGGTGTTACTACCACGCAAGCACAGGCAGTTTTTACGGCGCGGCGCGAAGCAATTTCTAAATTTTTAGAACAAGGTTATGCGGTACAAACTGATTATTCGGAGCTTAAACCCGGTATTAAAGGTGTTTTTAATAGCGATGAAGAAAGTTTCACAAACGGAAAGCATACAGTGGCAATAAGCTCATCGTCGCGCAAAGTGTTAAAAAACATTGCCAACAGTATTAAGGTAGAAAAAGTGAGTGTGATAGAGCGTAGCCCTATAATTATGAAATTTATAGATACAGCTACCCAACGCGAAAACGAAATTATTACTCCTGGTATGGTGGGTGAGCTAAAAGGGGGTTATCTAAAATGCGATACGGCCGACGAAACACAGGGCGTATTTATTATACTACCCGATAATACAGCGCTTCGATGTACAAATTACCTGCACAATACCGCATCAAAACTCATGTTTTACATACCCAATACCCTAAGTGCTAACGATGAAATAAACATTGAAGTACGAAATAAATTGGGCGGAAGTACCAAAGCAAACCGTATAGGAAAATTTGCCATTGATTTAACAGTAACCTCTATTTAGAGCTATACAAAATAAAATGCAGTAGGATAACATAGTTTAACTCTACTGCATTTTAATGTAAACTCAATAAGGCTGTAGTTTAAACCCTTACTTAGGATAAAGTGTGGCCTTATTGAGTAAAAAGTGTAACCTTACTGGGTTTCACTTAAGTAAATTAGATGCAGTAATATGAGCTGTAAATTGGTTGAAATTATACTTAATTAAAGAAAGTTGAAATGTTAGATAGATTATTTTTAAAATATTTAAGTAAGCAGGGAAAGGTAGCTTATTTTGTGGGTCAAATATTATTATTTGCTTTATGGGCATATATATTATTAGTACCTATGGATTACTCCATGGAAGACGGAAAGCCACTATTTGTAATTGGTATGATTGTTATACTAGTGGTTTGGGGCGGTGTTTGTTTGGGCTTTTGGCGAGATAAAACTGCGAAAAGAGATAACTGATAAAACAATAAATCATCGATTCTATTAATCAACAACAACAAATAACCAATGGACAATAGCCATTGACTAATAAACTAAATTATGCCAGGACCAGCAGCAACAGTAACCAGTATGCACGTATGCCCTATGGTTACAGGATATATACCTCACGTAGGTGGCCCCGTAAGTGGCCCAGGAGTACCCACAGTATTAATAGGCAGTAAACCCGCAGCCGTAATGGGCGATATGTGCGTATGCGTTGGGCCTCCCGATACCATAGTACAAGGCGAAGCAACCGTGCTCATTGGCGGTAAACCAGCGGCCACCATGGGTAGCATGACTGCCCATGGTGGTAGTATTACCGTGGGCGAACCCACCGTGCTTATTGGCACAGGTGGCTCCCCTGCAACTTCTGTTATGCCCATTAGTAAAATACCCTTTCCCGAAATTAGAATGGTTGATCGCATTGGTGCTGCCATGCGTGGGCAATCATCTAGTTTAAAAGAAGCTGAGGCTAATCAGGAGCAAATACGTCAGGATGCTGTGGCCGAGGAAAGTAATGGTGAACCTAGGATCTACAACGTTAGATGGATTAAGGAAGACAAAAAAATAAGCGATTCTAAAGAGCTTAAACAAGTTAAAGTAAAAGCAAGTGTAAGTGGAATTAAAGACGGAGAAACGGTTAACTTTAAAATAAACCGTAAACGAATTGAAGATGAAGAGGAGCAAGTGATTGAGCTAAGCGGAACGGTTGCTGATGGTGAAGTAGAAGCTATTTGGGATATTGAAGAAAATGAACCAAACCAAGAATAATTATGGACGAAATTAACGATTTAGCAGAATGTGTTGTAACAGCCAATTATGCAGAGGCAGAAGCAAAAGGCGATAAACTGATTATAAAGCCAACAACTATAAGTCTTAACTTTAACCGCTATATAATAGCAAAAAATACTAGAAAAAACTTCTTCAGTTGGCCTATAAGAGAAGAGGCAACTAATTATGAACCACAAGGAGCTCCTAGCATAGATGGGTATACTTATAAAGCTACTCAGGTCAGAGAAGGTTATATTTATATTCATTTTGAGAATAAACCTGATTTATTTAAAGAGTTTAAAGTAAGCCTAAACGGTGAAATAAGTAATATCTTATCCGATTTATCTGAGGATGTTCGAACCAATGTTGAGTCAAGGTCTGTTAAATATTATAGCATAAAAAATACCGATATTGTTTGGGTGGCCTATTCTGAATTTCAATGGAGCGCAAAATATATCCAGGAAATTAGAAGCAAACAAGATGTTCGTGAAAAGCGTATGCAAAAGTTTGACGCTAGCGAATGGATAGAAAATAATACAGCTACAGATGCTTATTCGGTTGATAATATTGATGGTTATTTCCCATTAGAAGACTATGATGAGGCCCCTAGGAAACTTGACGAAGAACGGTGGAGCTCTGGATCGATAGAGGATAATATTAAATCTGGTCAAATACAATGGTGGAAAACTTATTTTGACAATGTGGAAGTTAATGAGGAAGTCCCCGATGAACGAGCTGAGGTGTTTTTCTGTTTGCATGATCCTATTGGATGTGCAAATGATATAGGAGAGGATTTAGAGCATCATCATATTTACTTGGAATCAATTGTTGAGTCATTACAGTATGGAATTAATGTAGAAGATGTATATAAGGTTAAACTTGCGAATAAAGAGTTATATGAAATATTTAATTTAAGCGACACTGTTCATCTGCAAGTTAATGCTCTTTATAACACTGCTCTTACTATATATCAGCTAGTATATGATGACAAAAAAATGACTAGTGATTATGATGGTGGGGATATTGGGTTTTGGAATTTTGAAACTAAAGGTAATGGTATTAACAAAGAAAAGGTATTAAATGTATTAGGGTTTGAGGAACGAAAAAAGCAAAGGGAATTAATTAAAGAATCCCGTGAGGCTTTTGGGAAATTATTATTATCAGATTATTATAAAAATATCTATCGCGATATTGATATTACGGTATCACAATGTGTATTGGATGGTAAATGTAACTTGACGGAACATATGTCTTTATTGGCAATGGTACCTCATACAAATGATAAGCATTTAGAATTACCATCTACATACAGTAATTATATAAATCCATGGAGTGGTTTTTTTAAAGATACTTCTGAAGTTGATGATAGTAAACCATTAAATAGATTGTTAGATGCCGAAATTGAAATAACACAATTGTACAGTCCAGTTGTAGATGTTGCCAATAAGCTTGGAGGTATAACCAGAAACTTAGTTGGTTCTTATGCAGAACAAACTATTAGCGAATTAGTAGAAAAGACGAAAACTGTTACGAGAACAATCGAGAAAACAAAACTTGTTACGGTTCAAGAAACAAAGCTTGTTTCGTCATCAAAGGATATGTGTTTTAGGAGATTGATGAAGCATAAGGTGTATGGGCAGCAGGTTTTAGATTTACAGAGTAGAGAAGTTCAAAAGATTGCATCTGAATTTGAAAATGAAGTTATCGATTATAGTAGAATTGAATCTGGTAAATATAGAGGTAAGAAGCCTATTAATCGATTTGTTATTTCTGATGAGGTTGTATTAAAACAAAAGCTTAGAGGAAAAAATATAGTCCAGATACCTACACAAAAAGAAGTAGTGAATACTTACCAGAAAACAGAGAAGTATTTGGCAGAAATCCAAGAAAGCTTCAAATATAATGATGTTGAAGTTCGATCTCGCTATTCAAATGCGGATTTAGCACAGAATTTATTTGATAGTAAGGTTTTTACAGGAAGCTTGGCTGTATTGCAGGTATTTAATGTTATAAATGCATATGCTAGTATTGAGAAGGGACAGTATAAAACAGTATTAAATGCTGTCGGAATTAGCGCTGAGTTAGCAGAAGCTAGTATGTACTTTATGAAATCAAGAGCTATGATAAATGGGGCTGCAGAGACGACAATTAATAATTTATCAAAAAAAGCATTACGTTTTGGTAGGGCAGGTGGTGTTGCTACAGTACTTGTATGTGCTTGGGATGCGATAAATAGCAGTAGTGTTAATGATAATGATTCAATGCTAGCCTGGGCTGGAGCTAGTGGTGCTTGGGCAGTTTTTATGTTTTGGGGAGGAACTGGTTTAGGATTTACACCACCAGGATTGATTGTTGGAGGAGTAGCAATGGGCTTAACAGCTTTGGCCTATTATTTAAAGGATACACCTTTAGAAGCATTCTTTAAAAATAATGTTTTAAGTGATGCTTATTCTTTTGAATTAAGGAGTAATGAGAAAAGTTGGGAGTATAATATAAGGCTATACAACGATAGAAGTACTCTTATAAAGAAAACGAAAGCTAATTTTTGGGGGGCTGATGCATATGGAAAATGGCAAGATTTAAGTGTCGCATATCAGGATTTTATTGATATATTAATTTGTCCACAGGTTAAGTTTTCAGTCCTTGAAAAAAGCAAAGCCAATACAATTCATCCTTGGACAACTACAAATAGTGTGACAATTAGAACATCTAATATATTGTCATACAGAGCAGAAATATGCTTTAGACAGTTTTTAACGAATAAGGATCAGTTGAAATATGAAATATTTTATTATCCAAATGGAGTGGGTCTTGGTGAGTGTATTGATATCGTTCCTCAGGAAATAAAGTGTGAGGTAATTAAATCTAAAAAGAGCGATTTTGTTCCTAGAGTTATACTTGATTTTAAAATAGACCCTCTGTTGTTAAATAAAAACAATATAAATTCGCAGTTACTTTTTATATGTAGATTAGATATCGGAGGTGGTAACTTTTATCCATTTTCGGTTAAGGATACAGAACGATATATAGGCGCAAAATTTACTACATTTGAACAAGAAACTGAAGTGAAAAGAGGTTTTGCATCCTTGTTGAATTCTAAATCGAGTGAATTTCAATCTTCGATTAAAATTGATACAAAATCAGAACTCGTTAAAGGATGATGGTTATAATCTAATAAGATGCAATGATGGGTAATAAATGCTTGGTTAAAATTGAAAAGCATAAAAGATTAGGAATTAGGTTTTTAAGGCTGGAAATAAACGATACGAAAGTTGAGATTAATCAAGCTGATGTTACATCCTCTAATAAAACAATTTATTACCATGCAGATGAGAAACAACTTGTCAAGATAGAAGATCTAGATCGGTGGTTTTCATCTTGGATGTTGTTCGTTTTTACACTATTCTTTTTATACTTCTGTTGGGGTGATAAAATGGGATTGTTAGGATTAGTTTTACCAAGTGCTATCTTAACAATATTATTATTGGTTTGGGCTATTTTTAAACCAGAACAGCGTATTATTTTTAATAGAGATGAGGGAACAATTACATATCCAGGTTTTTTATGGTCGAAACCAATATATATTAGATTTGATGATGTGGCTGCCAATATATCAAATTCAGGTAAGGTTTCAGTTTTAAAGCTTTATCACCCAAGTTTGTTTACCTACCGTTCAATTATTACAGCTACTTCTAACTTGGTGTCTCAATGGTCATATTTTGTTTGGTATATGGATAAAAATCGCCCTTTACCACCCGGTGATGCTTTTGATCCTTATAGAGATGCTGACTTTGAGCGCCGCAGAGCAGAAGGTTTTCCGATGCCTAAATATATTTCCATTATTGAAACACCCGAAGCTACAAAAAGACAGCAGTTAGAACGAAATCAATATTGGGAGGAGAAAAGTAGGTATGATAGTGGGAAAAGAACATTAGAGATCATTAAAAAACACCATCCTCATAAACCATATAGTGATGAGGTTAAAAAAAATGTGAAACACCTAGAGCCTAATGTTGAGCTTTTTGATATCGATATACACACTGATTGGGAGCGAATTCGTTGCATTGATGAGGATAATAAAACAATTATGACGAATACTTTTTTTAGATTTCATATGAATACAGGGCTTACTATTTTGGTAAAAAGTGACTTTGAAGGATATATTTACCATCCTCCTAAAGGAAGCTATTCGAAGATTGAGATTTCAGAAAAAGAAAATATTGAAAACTAATGAATAAGAGAAAAATTGCATATGTATTAATAATAGCTGGTGTGGTAGGTATAATAAGTAGTCTTCTTGGCTTTTTATTCAGTATTGTAGATAATAAAATTATTTTGTATCTATGGCGAGGATTCGATTTTTTTGCGCCGAATATAATGCCTACAGCTTTTTCTAAAGATCTTTCCTTTTTATGGTTTCTATCAGAAAATGGGTATGTGTTTGATGTAATAGGCATCTTTTTATGTGTGGTATTGCTCTCAGGTGGTATACAATACGTGAAATCTGATTATCAGAAGAAAAGTATACTTCTCTTTGTACTTTCTATAGTATTATTCGAAAAGGTCCTACTAATTGCTAATTCGATTTTTAGCCTCCCATCATTTATATCAAATAATGAGGAATTTAGTGTTATGGTAACAATACAGCTAACTCATATGATTTTGTGGGCCATTATTTCATTTTTCTTGATCAAGAAACTTAATGTTGGTATTAAAGTCTTGCTTATAAAACCAAGAAGGGTTGATAAGTACAAACGTTTTATCCATTTCGTGGTGGATTCTATCATCTACACACTGTTTGCTTCTAGCCAATTAGGTCTTTCATTTAGGGAAAATATTGATGGTTCGGTGTTTAATTTATTCGTATTAATTGGTTTAGGGATGATGTACTATTTTGTGTTCGAACTTGTTTTAGGTAGTACTCCTGGTAAATATTTGACAGGGTCAAAAGTTATACTCAATGATCAATCACCTTTGAAATCTGTAAATATTCTTATTCGTACAATTTCAAGGTATATCCCATTTGAACTTTTATTTGCTTTGTTTCAAACTGCACCATGGCATGATAATATTTCAGGCACTAGTGTAGTGGATCTAAAGTATAAGTTTGAAAATGGAAAATAAAGTGCAAATAGAGATAAGTATCAGTCGATTAGTACAGAAGAAGTGTTTAATGCGGAAATCTGGGAAGAATAATGGAATATTTATCAAAAGTAATATATCAAAAACCAAGACTAAATAGAACGTTCGTTTATAGCAAGTAAATATAATGACGTACTTGAGGCCAATGATAAGTTTTATAGGGAAAATAAAAGTTTAAAAGGATGGATATCTTGATCTATTGGCTTGTCATTAATTTTTATTGGACTAGTTTTAATACTAATATTCAATGATTATAATAAAGGTACTTTTATTGTTATTACAGTGACAGCTTGGCTTCCTGGTATTATTGCCATAGTCTATGGCTTTGTTGCACCGAAAAAAACGTTAGTTTTTAATCGTTTAAAAGGAATAATTACCGTAGCTCCCCGATTTCAAAAAGAATTTGATATCCCGTTTGAAACAGGTGTTGGTATCAGGGCTTTTACACATCGTGACACAGGAGGTGTTGATCAGCACCTTTCATTTTCAGTTAGCAAGGAGAAGAAAAGAAAAGGAGGGATTATTTCTATGGTTAAAGTTGATGATTCATGGGCATTTATGGTTTGGTATATGGATAGAAACCGTCCTTTACCACCTGGCGAGGCATTAGACCCATACCGTCAAAAAGATTACGAACGTCGCAAAGCAGAAGGCTTTCTTGAGCCTTTGCACCCTTCGTATATTGAAACGCCAGAGCATTTTACCGATGAGTATAAGTTAATGAACGAAAAAAATAGAACTATACCAGGGCGTTACAAACATTGTTTGAATGATAATTATGAAGAGAAAGTAAAAGCTTATGAAGAAAGGAAGAAGAGGAATTGTCAAAAAAACATTGGGCTTATCAAATAATAGTTAAAGTATTTAAGTTTCTTAAATCTTTGTAAACCGTAAATATTTGCCAAAATAATATTAGTATAATGAAACGAGCATGTAAAATTTAATTATCCAATTTCACACACAGGGGGATGATTAAATTTTCTTGGTAGTTCCATATGGAAAATGAAAGTAAATATAAAAATATGAAATATTTTATTTTAATAGTTCTTGTTGCTTTTACTTGTAGTAGTTGTTCTCAGGTAAGAAAAACAGATTTAGCGATTCTAGATTTGAAAGGAAATGTATCTTCTATAAACGAACTACATTATAAGTTTGTTTATGATGGAAAGGTAATTTCGAAAGAGAAAAAATATGATTGGGGTGTTAATGAAATACAAAAACTAAGTTATCAGGCTAATTTCAATAAGTCAGGATTTTATAATTTGTTGATTAACCATTATGACTCGATACGTATTGATACTGTCATTTATAAATACAATGATAAAGGTTTTCTCGAATATCTTTTTTCATATGATACAACTCAAATAAAGTGTAACAAATACGGCAATGTTGAAGAAACTATCTTGAAGGATGGCTCCGTTAGTATCTCAAAATATAATTCGGAGGGTAATTTAACTAACAGCAAGTTTGTATTTGACGGGAAGGTGCAAAGTGAACGTAGACGAAAATATAAAAAGGGTTTGCTTATAGAAGATTGTTACTATGGTGCAGCAGGAGCTATGGTAAGTATGGAAAAGCTTGAGCACAATGTGTCCAAGCATAAGCTAACCACAACATACTATTCATCAGCTAAGGAAGTTATTAGTATAGGTTTGGCCGAAAATGACACAATAAACAATCCAGTACTCGTAGTTTATAAAGATAATTCAAACAACGAATATGCTAGGGAGACTTTTAAATACGAGTATGACGAACATGGTAATTGGATTATAAGAATGTCATTTGTGAATGGGAAAGCTGCTTTGTTAACTGAGAGGGTAATCGAATATTATGAGTAAAGAATGGAGAAGTAGTTGCAGAGAGGTAGTGAAATAATTCTGATTATGAATTATAGTCGATCAATAAAAATAAAGGAAAAGGGTAATGTATCAAAAGTGTTGTTTTTCCTTTTGGGGTCGTTTAATGTGTTGAAAATCAGAGTTGGTTTGTGGTAGTTGAATATTAATAAAAGCTAAGCCATAGTAAAATAAGTACTTTTATGCTCTAAAAACGCCTAATATGGTATTATCTAGCCCCTCATGTATCAAAAGTGTTGGTGGAATAAAAATATGCAATTATTGTAGTGGTACTTTGATAAAACATGGTCACTCAACTAATCGTAAATCCCGCTACAAGTGCACTAAATGCAACAAAACACAAGTTGAGAGTTATAGCAATAATGCTTGCAGTGAGTCAATCAACAACAATCTTGTAAAACTATTGAAGGAAGGTGTTGGCATTCGAGGTTTGTCACGTTTACTTCAAATATCAACCAACACGGTAATAAACAGGATAAAGAGTATAGCAAAGCAAGCGCATGAACCCATGTTGGCAATAGGTAAGAAGTATGAGGTAGATGAGTTGTGTACCTTTGTGCAAAACAAAGAAAATCGTATGTGGGTTACCATTGCAATAAGGTGCGATACACGGCAAGTAGTCCGTTTTTCGGTAGGCAAACGCACCAAAGCAACATTAAGCAGAGTAACTGATAGTCTGCTTATATCAAAAGCAACAACAATTTTCACTGATGGGCTAAAGCAATACAAAACCCTTATTGATAAGTCTGTTCATAGCACAAAATTAAGAAGCACTAACCATATTGAGCGTTTAAACCTCACATTACGAACTCACCTAAAACGTTTGTGCCGAAGGAGCATTTGTTATTCAAAGCAAAGAGTAATGTTGAGTAGTGTATTAAAAATTTACTTTTGGGTGTAATAGATACTGTAACAAAAATTATTTAACTAATAAACTAAATTATGCCAGGACCAGCAGCAACTCTAGGAAGCATGCACGTTTGCCCCATGCTTAACCCCGGAACACCTCCACCACCGCATGTGGGCGGGCCGGTATCAGGACCGGGAGTACCAACCGTATTAATTGGCGGAAAGCCCGCCGCAGTAATGGGCGATATGTGCACCTGTGCAGGACCACCCGACACCATTGCAATGGGCGAAGCCACAGTACTTATTGGTGGCAAACCTGCCGCAACCATGGGTAGTACTACAGCACATGGCGGATCAATAACCGTTGGCGAACCCACCGTTTTAATAGGCACAGGTGGCAGTGGTGCCACGGCAGTACAAGCATTAAGCAAAATACCATTTCCTGAAATTACTCCGCTTTTGCGCACGGTGGCAGCAGTTACTGGCCGAGGTAGTCAGCTTAAAGAAGCCGAAACCAATCAGGCTACTTTACGCCAACAAGCAGAGGAGTATGTGCCCGAGCCAAGAATACTAAGTGTTGAGATTATTGATGATGAGACTGAAGAGCAGCTAAAAGAAAATGATATGGTAGAAACCATAACAGTAAAAGCAGTAACACAAGGTATACCTAATGGCGATTCTATTTCTTTTAATTTAAAACGGATTAAAATAAAAGACAACGAAGGAAATAAACAGGAAGATGAGGAAGTAGTTAGCTTAACAGGTACGGTTAATAATGATGAGGCTATAGTGGAATACGAAATTCCGAATTATAATAACCTTAGCGAATAAAATTTGTAGTATGAAATCTGATTCAAACCATGGTTATATTGAGGCACGCGCAGAATATAATAGTAGTGCTGATGGTATTAATAGTAATAAAGTAAGAATATTAGATAATAGCGACGAAGTAGAAGTTCGTGTAAGTATGTTTTTTGATGGCACGGGTAATAATATGTATAATATAGATGCCCATAAAGAGAATGATAAAAGAATAAAAGGTGACGAATACGATTCATCAAAAGCATGGGCCGGAAGGTTAAATGTAATATTTAACGACAGTTTTAAAAGTGAATACTCAAACGTAGCCAGGTTGTTTACCAATTACGAAAAGAAAGAAAGTTCAGCCCAAATAGTAACAGCAGAATACGTTGAGGGTATTGGAACTAAAAAACATTTACCTGATCGTTATGTTTCACAAGGTATAGGTTCATATACAAGGGGGATAACCGATAAAGTTACCGACGGATGTAATCAAGTAGCGGATAAGATTAATAATTTAATAGGATTTTCTATTATTAAATCACTTACATTTGATGTATTTGGTTTTAGCCGTGGTGCCGCTGCTGCACGGCAGTTTATTTACGAAATAAATAAACCTGCAATTACAAAAATGGTACAAACAGGGCCTCGTTCATTTCACGAAGTGGCAACGCCAGCCCGTGGTGACTTGGGTAAGGCATTTGAGGAAAAGGGAATTGTTTACAATGGCGAAATTAAGGTACAATTTGCTGGTTTGTTCGATACAGTTCCTTCGTATAAGGGAATGTCAAAAATTGTTATGGATGAGGTTACCAAAGCCCAAGATGTATTGCACCTAACAGCTTTGGACGAACGAAGAGCCAACTTTTCGCTAGTTAATATAGCAAGCAAAGGTTTGCAATACGAAAAGGAGTTGCCGGGGGTTCACTCTGATGTAGGTGGCGGATATTTACCCGAAGAAGAAGAAGATAAAAAGGTGTTTTATCAAACACGATTACGTTCTGCCGAAAAAGAAATAGAATATTTGTTAGAAGACAGCTGGTATAAAGACAGATCGTGCTTAAGGATAGATAAATCTAGCATGGGAACGTATTTAATAGGAAAAAAGTTGGTTAACTACCATTATAGTTTTATTCCGTTGCAAATAATGAGGAAAAAGGCTGTGGAGGAGCCCAATGAGATTAAGTTTATGGTGGATTTAAAAACAAAGTATGCTCCTCCTGAAGATTTAGAAGTAACTCATAAGCGCTTAGAGGATTATGTGTTTAAAAAAGGAATTCAGCCCATGAGGTATCATCCAGTACAAGAGTTGATAAGCGAAATAAAAAGCAAGTTTTCTAGTAACGAAATAGATACACTACTTGATAAAATGCATTCACGATCAGGTACCCCAGATTCGGGTTACAAAAATTATATTAGGGGAATGGTGCCCCAAAAATGGAGTACTATAATTGAGCGTGCATTTAACCAATTTATGAATGAAAATTTGCATGAAGATGATTTTGAACAACATCCTGATTTGCAACAAAAAATTAAGGATCGCAACCAGTTAAAAAACTTGCGTTTAAATTACTTCCATACTTCGCACCTATGTAAACCAACCGACGAAGTATATGATTATTTTAACCCTTATAAAACAAGTGTACGCGATGCTCCATCTCGAGAGATTATAAACGATTACGAATACAGAAAATAAGCAATGGAAAAAATAATCAGATACCTAATAATAATAGCTATGTCGTTAAACTTACTGTCGTGCCTATCAGGGCAAAACAAAGCCGAAATAAAATGGCGTTTAGGAATAAATGCCCCCAAATACTACCCTATAACAATTGCAAGCGGAAGTTTGTCAAATGGGCGTAAATCCGCTCCGCTTACTACGCAGGCTAGGGTTAACGATGGTTGGGGGCAAGGTGGTTTAGAAATGAGCACCTCTTATTTTATACCCAATAAATTGACGGTAAAGTGGTTTTCTTACGCCGAAGATAAGTTTTTTGGTGGCTCGTTTAAATTGCCCGAAGATACCTTGCGTACTTTGATGAAGCAGGGTTATTTAAAAGATAAGCGTATTTTGCTAGGATACGCTTATTTATATGTAAATATGTATCCCCAAGGGGGAGTTGCCCTATGGGCAAAAGCACCGGGAAGAAGAGCTGTCGAAATTGCTCACTTCCAAGCCGAAGAAATAGATTACGATTGGAAAAGCATGTACCCTTCTTCAATGCAAACAACAAGGGCAGAATACAAGGCCATGGTTATGGCAGATACCCCAGGGGCAGAAGCATATATTGCAAAGCATGGTTTTAGTCAAGAGCCTTTTAAAACGGTATATAGGCAACGTTACAATTATACCATAGCCATTGAAAGTATACCATTTAGCCAAACAGAATTTATACAATTTGAATCATTTAATGGCGAAATGGATAGCATGGAGGATGAAGAGTTGGAAAGCAACTTTTTTAAAACCAAGGCGGTGCCAAAAAAGATCTTCTTTAGATGGCGAGAAGATATGGTAGTTTATTTTGGTGATATAATTTTTAATGAAGAAGAAATATTTAAAGCCTTTACCACTATAAGCAGTGAGTGTGGAAAAGAGCCTTTTGTATTGTATTTAAAGCCTGATTTTTCAACTGGCAAGCTAGGTGTTTGTTTGCGAGGATACAACGAAGAAACGGGCGACCCTGTAGAAGTACAAATAGAAAAAGCAGGCCGTATAGGCAAATCATCAATGCAACCATATTTAAACGAGTAATTGTAATGATACGATTCGTGTTTTACCTACTTATGGCACTCAATATATTCGCATGCAAGGCTCCACAGAATAAAGAACAAACAATTAAACTTGATTGGCAACCAGGAGTTAATGCCCCCAAACACTATCCTATTAGAACGGTTTTTGGTTCATTTTCTAATGGCGAAAGAACTTGTGGGATAACTACAGGCGTAAGACGAAATGGCGGTTGGGGCTTGGGTGGTAAAGAGATGACTACCGGGCGTTTTGTACCCAATAAATTAACCCTTGGGTGGTTTTCGTATGCCGAAGATAAGTTTTATAAAGGCGAATTTGACCTTCCTGCCGATACTATGGAAGCTCTATTTAAGCAAGGTTTTATAAAGCGAGGAGGAACTCACTCTCGCTATAATCGACTAATTGTCAATGCGTATCCTAAGGGGGGGGTGGCCTTATGGATGAAAGTAGGAGGCAATAGAATAGTTGAGGTTGCCCATTTTCAAGGCGAAGAAATGGAGTACAATTGGAAATCAATGTACCCATATGCAACAGATACCAGAGAAGAGCTTAATGATTTTGTAATGAAGCAAGCCAAAGGCTCTCTAGAATATATAGCGCAGCATGGCATTACGCAAGAGCCCTTTAAAACTATTTTTAGGCAGCGTTATAACTATACTATTTCTTTAGACAGTGTTCCGCATAATAAAACAATACATATAATGACGGAGTTCTTTAATGGTGAGATGGATACAATGCTTGGTGATGAACTAGAGCATAACTTCTTTAAAAACAAAGCAGTAACAAAATATATTTCTTTTCGATGGGTAAAAGATAAAGTAGTCTACTATGGTAAAATATATTTCGATGCCAAAGAAATGTACGATTTATTTGATAAAATGAGTACCGAATGCCCCGACGAGCCTTATGTAATGCACTTAAAACCTGACTATAGCACCCGTAAGTTAACAGTTACTTTAAGCAGTAGTACCCAAGAAATTGAAATACAACGTACCGGAAAAATAGGTAAATCTAGTAGCCAAAAGGAGGCTGAGTTATTTTAGTATGATAACTAAAGGCTTAATTTACCTACTTATGGCACTCAATATATTCGCATGCAATGCTTCTCAAAAAAAAGAACAAGCAATTAAACTTGATTGGCAACCAGGAGTTAATGCCCCCAAACACTATCCTATTAGAACGGTTTTTGGTTCATTTTCTAATGGCGAAAGAACTTGTGGGATAACTACAGGCATTTGTCAAAATGGAGGCTGGGGCTTGGGTGGTAAAGAGATGACTACCGGGCGTTTTGTACCCAATAAACTAACTCTTGGTTGGTTTTCACATGCCGAAGATAAGTTTTATAAAGGCGAGTTTAATTTGCCTGCCGATACCTTGGAAGCCCTATTTAAGCAAGGTTTTATAGGGAGAGAAGGAACTCACTTTCGATACAACTACTTCATTGTAAATGCTTATCCTAAGGGGGGGGTAGCCTTATGGATGCAAGTAGGAGGCGATAGAATAGTTGAAATAGCCCATTTTCAAGGCGAAGAAATGGAGTACAATTGGAAGTCAATGTACCCTTATATGACAAAATACTCTAGGGAGGAATACAATCAGGTTATTATGGAAAGAGCCAAAGGCTCACTAGAATATATAGCGCAGCATGGCATCACACAAGAACCCTTTAAAACTATTTTTAGGCAGCGTTATAACTATACTATTTCTTTAGACAGTGTTCCGCATAATAAAACAATACATATAATGACGGAGTTCTTTAATGGTGAGATGGATACAATGCTTGGTGATGAGTTAGAGCATAACTTCTTTAAAAACAAAGCAGTAACAAAATATATTTCTTTTCGATGGGTAAAAGATAAAGTAGTCTACTATGGACAAATATATTTCGATGCCAAAGAAATGTACGATTTATTTGATAAAATGAGCACAGAATGCCCCGACGAGCCTTATGTAATGCACTTAAAGCCTAATTACGATACCCGTAAGTTAACAGTTACTTTAAGCAGTAGTACCCAAGAAATTGAAATACAACGTACCGGAAAAATAGGTAAATCTAGTAGCCAAAAGGAGGCTGAGTTATTTTAGTATGATAGCTAAAGGCTTAATTTATTTACTTATGGCACTTAACTTACTATCGTGCCTATCAGGGCAAAATAAAGCCGAAATAAAATGGCGTTTAGGAATAAATGCCCCCAAATACTACCCAATGAGGGTTGCAAGCGGAAGTTTGTCAAATGGGCGCAAATCCACTCCCCTTACAACTCGGGCTAATGTTAGAGATGGTTGGGGGCAAAGTGGAGTAAGTATTACCCCTACTAAATTAATTAATAAAAAAACATGGAAAGAAGGATGGTATTCAAAACCTGATTTTATTACAACTGGTTATATTAAAAAAATGGAGGTAGGTATCAGTTTTAGGCAGTTCTTAAAAACAAAAGAACAATTAGCTTACAAATTTTATTTCTTTAAAGATGGCCTTAAGGGCGAGGGGGAAGAAATTACTGATGATATTTCCCCTGTACTTGGTATCGAAAATGGAACTGAAAAAACACCACCTAAAATTAATATAAACGTTGAAATTCCTAAAGAGTATACCGATCAATATACCAATAATAGTATATTGATGATTGTTAGTGCGCTATCAATAGGAGAGGGAGAGTTCTATCCTACAAGTTATAGTGATGAAACTAGACTATTGGGGAGTTATGTTAGCGTATTGCATACAGAAACTGAGAAGGTAAGGCGATGGGGACGATCTACTGAAGTGTCATTACCCCAAAGTAAAATGGCAATAGAGCCATTAAATAAGTTATTATCCGGCGAAGGTTGGAAAAATTAAAATGATTATGTTTAAAAGACTGAGGGCACAGATAAAAGGTATTTTTGATGCAAAACTTCCTTTTGAAATATTAGAAGAATTTAGCCTTTTTGAGCAAAAATATTTGGAAGAAAAAGGGACTTTATTTCCTACTGTTAATAATAATAAGGTTGTCTATGATTTAAAAATAAAAAATAATGCAAAAATAGCTTTAATAATGGCAATAGTTTTTTTTGTCTGTATGATAACTCTTGGTTTTGTAACAGATGAAGGTTTTATTCATCCTGTCCCTCTTGTATTGATACCCCTTACCTTTCTTATTATATTGTATTATATACATGAAATATATATTAATAGGCATGAGGTTATAATTTTAGATAGAGAGAATGGTTTAATCACATTCCCTGTTGGCTTGCGGCAGAATAAAGTGTATACTAGTCCTTTTAATAAAATTAAAATACATTGGTATGGAACCGGTGGGGCTACAGGTAATTTAGATATGAAATTGGTGGCTAACCATCCCGATAAAAAAGGAGGTACATTCTTAGAAGGATTAGATAGGAACTACCGTAAGTTATGGTCCTTTTATGTATGGTATATGGATAAGAATCGACCTTTACCTCCAGGTAGTGCTTTTGATCCATACCGAGAAGCGGATTATGAACGCCGCAAAGCAGAAGGTTTTCCAAAGCCCTTATATCGCAGTCATATTCCAACCCACGAGGCTACTCCCGAACAGCAAGCAGAAAGAGATAGGCACTGGAAAGATCAATTGGAGGAATTTACACGAGAGCCAGAGTCCGTAATGTATGACCCTGAAATACATAAAAACTGGACAGAGATTAGATATGTAAAGCAAAATAAGGAGCCCTTTGCCAATATTTTTTGGCGTTACGAATTTGAGAATGGTGATATCATTTACATGAAGACCGATGGAAATGGGAGCGGTCATGAACCACCAGAAACAGAAAAATATACTACAAGAATGATGGATCTTTTTGAATCCATATTTTAACTATTAATGATTATAAAATATACTAACATGAATGGTGATGAATTGGCAAAAGAAAGAACAGAGGTTTCAATAAAAAATAAATTTATTTTACTGCTAATGATATTGGTATATCTCGCAATGTTGACGCAGTTTGTTCCATTATGGGATGCAAGGGATAGTGATGCCGCACTCGCTTTGGCCATTGCAGCGATATTCTTTGATGCTGCTTTACTTTTTGGTATTGATCAAAAAAATGTTTTAAAAATATCATATTGGGTCTCCGCATTTTGTTATGTATCTATTATTATTGTTGCTGAAATTGTAGATGGTCGCTTTAAAATTGCAGAAATCTTATCACTCGCGTTAATTACTGCACTAGTAAGCATTAAATACTTTTTAGTTGTTAGATTGAAACTTAAAAAGCTAAATATGATGCAATAATTACTTGGGGAGATATGCTTCAATTTATTTTTGAAATCAGAATTAAAGCAAACGATATTCTTGATGAAGTATTGGGAATAAATATTAGGATTGGTGCAGAAGGGGAGGTATATAGCGAAGAAATCTGGAAAAAATAATGGAATATTTATCGAAGGTTATTTATCAAAAACCAAGACTAATAGAACGTTCGTTTATAACAAGTAAATATAATGATGTACTTGAGGCCAATGATAAGTTTTATAGAGAAAATAAAAGTTTAAAAGGATGGATATCTTGGTCTATTGGCTTGTCATTAATTTTTATTGGACTAGTTTTAATGCTAATATTCAATGATTATAATAAAGGTACTTTTATTGTTATTACAGTGACAGCTTGGCTTCCTAGTATTATTGCCATAGTCTATGGCTTTGTTGCACCGAAAAAAACGTTAGTTTTTAATCGTTTAAAAGGAATAATTACTGTAGCTCCCCGATTTCAAAAAGAATTTGATATCCCGTTTGAAACAGGTGTTGGTATCAGGGCTCTTACACATAGTGACACAGGAGGTGTTGATCAGCACCTTTCATTTTCAGTTAGCAAGGAGAAGAAAAGAAAAGGAGGGATTATTTCTATGGTTAAAGTTGATGATTCATGGGCATTTATGGTTTGGTATATGGATAGAAACCGTCCTTTACCACCCGGTGATGCATTTGATGCTTATCGTGAACAAGATTATGAACGCCGCAAAGCAGAAGGTTTCCCGCTCCCCCTTTTTACAAGTACTTTTGATACACCAGAAGCAACTCCAGAGCAAAAAGCAGAAAGAAAAAGAATAGGTAGATGGTAACAACAAATGATAATGTACTAGACTTTAAAAATTATAAATAAAAAGGAATGGGCTGCTATAGTAAATGAAAGCCTAAGCCATACAAATAGCCATAGTGTAACAATTGATATAAAAAACCTTGATGTAAAAGAACTAAAAACATGAAACAACTAATCCTTGCCTTAATAATACATATTGCAGTTGGAATATCATTTATTTATAACCCCGATTATTTGGTTTTAGCCTATGTTGTGGGTGTTGTAGCATTATTCAATATCCTCGGGATACTAAGCATTGCAATAGGAAATACAGTTATTGGTGCACGCATATTTTTTATATCGTCGCTTATACTTGTACCCATAGGTTTAATTGGCGCACTTGGCGCTCGCAAAATATTAGAAGAAGAACGAAAGAAAGCATTTTATGATTGAGCAAATCTAATTACAAAAACGAAATGACAGCTAACAAAAAACTAAGTATAATTACCCTAGGGTATATTATAATATTTACAAGTGCAATTTTATATTCACGGGGAGTCAATTTTTCAGGTGTTAGTGGCGGCCTAGCCTATGGTTATGGATTATTAGTTCTACTTATTTTGGGCTTAATAGCAACAATATTGAATGTTATTTTAGTAAATAAAGTCACTATTGCATGGCTCAAGCTATTGGTTTTTATACCTATAATACTTCCTTCAATCACAATTCTTGTAGCACTTAACTAATATGTACATACAATTTTATGAAGTTGTTTAAGTTTGTAGGGGAATTGTGAGAGTGACAATTTGATTATCAGTGGTAAAGATCATTTTTCTGTTGCATAGCCATAGCTACGTAATAAGAATTAGCTGAAGCCAATGAAGTCAAAGTGTTACTCGCAGTTTTTCGATACAAACTTAAATAACTTTTATAACATAAATTATAATAACCAAGGTATAAGGAATGTATCAAAAGTGTTGGTGGTACAAAAATATGTAGTTTATTGTACAGCAATATTGATAAAGTATGGCTACACATTATCAGGCAAAGCTCGTTATAAGTGCAAATAATACAATAAAACACGCATTAAATTATCGCGTATAGTTGCCAATAATCCTAGCGAACTGATGGTTTTATTACCAACACTTGAGTCCGGTGATTATGAACTTGAGATACTTACACAAAGCACCGGAGGTGGTTCGTTTTTAAAACAAGCACGCACCATTGTACTTGACCATATACTAACTGTAGTATAATATACCCGATAGCCTACCATCGGGCACCCCGATAGCTACTCATCGGACATCTCGATAGCTATTCATCGGGCACTCCGATGGTAGGCCATCGTACCTCTTGATAAAGTAACATGGGTATGTACGATATCCTAAAATTTTATACTTATAACAAAAATTAGACAACGCATATGTCAGAGAAACCTATTGACACGCCTTCCAGTATGCACCTTTGCCCCGTGGCAAAGCCTTTGATCCATACCGCCAAGCCGATTACGAGCAGGGGGGTTCAGAGCCCTTGCATCCTAGCCATAAAAGAGGAGTATACAGTGAATTAACCATAACTTTGTACCAAGGAAGAAAGTTGAATATTGAAACCATTGGGCGCGAGCAAGAGTATGAATGGTAACTACTTATTATAATTATTGAATACAAATACTATTTATGAATTATATAAATAGGCTTAACTAAACTTCTGCTATGGCAGATACTAAATTTAATTTTATGAAAGAATGGTGTTATGACAACCCCGATATCTACGATTTTGATGAGATAGATTATATGTATTATGATCTTTTCCAGAGTGCTAATAAGGAACCTAGCACTGTAGGCAATAGCATTATGTTGCTACAGGTACAAAATACTGCAGCTAAGCCCACACCCTATCTTTTAGCTGGAAATAATATGCAAGAAAAGAAAATTTGCATACAGCAAGCTGAGACGTTAGAACTAAGCAATAAATATGAAGTTGAAATAACTCTAAAAAATCGTGGTATCATACCCGATTCTCTACAATTAAACGCATTATGGCAAGACGAGGAAGATTGGTGCGAAATTGTTGATAGTACTCAACACTATAGAAATACTGGAGGTAATAAAATTCGTTTTACATTCAAACACTTGTCTTCAAGCTTCAATGGCTTCTTTATTTTAATGGATCCTGGTTATAAAATGACCGAATTTATTCCTGAGTTTGAGCCTGATTATTCCATTAAAGAAATGGATGATGAGGCATTGCAGAAGAAAATAGATGACGTTAAAGAATATTTTACCTCAAAGGAGGAAGAGGAAGCTAGTGTACAAAATACAGAAGAGGGTGCATTGATTATAAGCAACAATAACATTAATAAAAGTATACCAAAGGAGAAAGAAGATGAGAACAAAAGTGAAGGGCTTAATTCTCTGAGCATAGGAATTTATGCCTTTTTAATACTGTTCGCTTTGTTTCAATGGTTTGGCCCTGGTTTAATCAAATCGTGCAAACGCGAAAGAGAGGTGGATCTAATCACATTAGGAAGTTCGTGCAGTGAGGCAAATAAGCCAATAGAGAATTATAATAATTACATCGATAAATTAAAACATTAAAACTCATTTATCAATCTCAGGTTTGTTTCTGGCACAATATAAAAATGGGAATATAGGCACTCCTATTGAAGGAGAACCCACTAGTTCATTCCCATCAGATTTCAACGTATATCACTTTCATCCTATTGCTTTTTTAGGCTATTCATATGCATTAAATTTAAAAGGTTTTGTATACCTAAAACTTACCCTATCTTTGTAGCTTAATACAAGAGTAATTATGAAGTTTGAAGATTATCATATAGCAGAAGAAATAAAAATTAGTTTATCTAAAATGGGTTTTAAAAGACCCACAGATATCCAATATAAATCGATTCCTCCAGTATTGAAGGGTGAAGATGTTTTGGCTATTGCACAAACTGGAACCGGGAAAACCGCTGCATTTGCCATTCCTGTAATTCATAATATACAAGTTCGCAAAATCAAAGGTCGTGCTGAGGGTATTAAGTGTTTAATAATGGTGCCCACCCGTGAGCTTGCAGTTCAAATTAATAAAGTATTTGAAGAGTTAGGTAAGCATACAAATGTGAAGTCTTACGCTGTGTTTGGCGGAGTGGAAGAGGAACCTCAGATCGCAAAGTTAGAGAAAGGAATTGATGTTTTAATAGCCACACCAGGTCGTATGTTCGATTTGGCCAGTAGAGGTTTTATTAATCTCGATCGTGTTGAGACTCTAATATTAGATGAGGCAGATAGAATGCTTGATATGGGCTTTATCAACGATATTAGAGGTTTGGTTACTAAACTTCCTAACAAAAGACAAACACTTTTCTATTCGGCAACTATAAACGAGGTAATAAAAAAGATAGCCTATTCTTTAGTGAAAAATGCGATACGTATTCAAATATCACCTAAAGATCCCGTTGCAAAGAATATTGACCATTCAGTTATCCATATTAATATGGATGATAAAAGGTTTTTCTTAGAGCGTTTAATTAAGGAAAACGAAGAAAGCAAAGTACTTGTATTTGTGCGAACAAAGGTAAGGGCAGAGCGTGTTGTAAAAGCCATGGAAAGAGTAGGTATTGTAGCAGATTCAATACATGGCGATAAGGAGCAAAGCCAACGTAAAAAGGTGCTTGATTTATTTAGTAAAGGTGAAGTTAAAGTGTTAATTGCAACTGACGTTAGTGCTAGGGGAATTGATATTCCTGGTGTTGAGTATGTTGTGAATTATGATTTACCTGATTTATCAGAAAACTACGTACACCGAGTAGGTAGAACCGGTAGGGGTAAAGCTAAAGGTAGAGCTGTAAGTTTTTGCAGTGAGCAGGAAAAGGAGATTTTAGCAGAGATAGAAAGCTTCTTGGGTAAAGATATTAAGCGTATTGCCATTGATAACGAAGAATATGATCATACCATTGATTTTTCAGCCGAAGCTCATGCCGATTGGAAATCGTTAATGATTGAACATGACGAAAATGAAAAGCAGCAAAAACTGAAAAAGAAAAAGAAGAAATATTAATAGTTAAGGCCGAGTTAATCGGCCTTTTTTATTTCTATTATATAAGTTTTCCAAGATTCTTCTTTTTGAATAGCTAAATTATCTTCCATCTTTATAAAGTTAATTGGGTCTAAAATAACGGTAATTTTACTGCCTTCATATTTTGCTTTTGGTAGGTGAGTTTTTATTACCATACTTTCTAAAACATCATCAGGAGTATTACCTTGTCTTACTACTTGCGTATTGCTATTTTCAATTACTTGGTCGTCTTCTTTTAATTCGTACCCAACGTTAATTACATCTTCCTCCGACTTTAATAGAACTTTAACTGCGAAATACAGCGTGTCATTCTCATAATACGGCTTTGTTCCAAATAGTACTACTCCAGTTCTTATAATGGGTTCGTCTATAATGCCTTCTTGTTTACTACAAGATATTGATATATAAATAGTAAGTAAGGCTGTAAAAAGTATTCTAATAGTTTTCATAATAGTGGTTTATTGTTCTATTTAATTTATTAAAGCAAGGTGTACTTGGTATTAAACCACCATCAATTCTGCGTTAAATCGCAATCAAAAATCTAATTGAAAAAATTGAATGTTAAAAAATTTGGAGATATGAAAATTTACTATAAATTTGCAAGCAGAACAGTACAGAACAGATTGATAAAATATGCAACTATTAGGATTTGATATTGGAAGTTCATCGGTCAAGGTATCGGTGTTAGATGTAGCAAGTGGAAACACGGTTTCATCAGCTCAATACCCTGAGCAGGAAATGGAAATTAAGGCTGTGAAACCTGGCTGGGCAGAGCAAGAGCCTGAGTTGTGGTTTAACAACTTAAAAGAAGCATGCAAAAAGGCTGTTTCGCATCCTGATGTTAAAAAAGAAACCATTAAAGCAATTGGTATCTCGTATCAAATGCACGGTTTGGTTTTAGTTGATAAAAATAAAGCTGTTATCCGACCATCAATTATTTGGTGCGATAGTAGAGCTGCTGAAATTGGAAATAAAGCTTTTAAAGATTTAGGACCAAGTTGGTGTTTGCAAAATCTGTTAAATTCACCAGGTAATTTTACGGCTTCTAAATTAAAGTGGGTTAAAGATAATGAACCTGGGTTATACGCTCAGATTGATAAAATTATGTTACCTGGAGATTATATAGCACTTCGCTTAACTGGTGATGCGGTTACTACAGCTTCCGGTTTATCAGAAGGAGTGTTTTGGGAATTTCCTAAAAATGCCATTTCAGATAAGTTGATGGACTATTATGGTTTTGATGAATCATTTATTCCTAAAACAATGACATCCTTCTCAGACCAAGGAACACTGTTGGATAATATGGCTGAAGAGTTTGGTTTACCAAAAGGTGTAAAAGTTAGTTATAGAGCTGGTGATCAGCCAAACAATGCTTTCTCACTTAATGTACTAAATCCTGGTGAAGTTGCTGCAACTGGCGGTACCTCAGGTGTTGTGTATGGGGTAACAGATCAAAATGTATACGATGATGATTCGCGAGTAAACGCATTTGCGCATGTTAATCATCAAATGCCATCAAATAGTTTAGGTGTTTTACTTTGCATTAATGGAACGGGCATTTTAAATTCTTGGATGAATAAAAATGTCGGTAAAGGTGAAATTAGTTATCCCGAGATGAATGATTTGGCAGCTAAAGTTCCTGTTGGTGCTGAAGGTCTTACTATTCTTCCCTTTGGTAATGGTGCTGAGCGTATTCTTAAAAATGTAGATTACGGTGCACAAGTAAATCATCTTAATTTTAATATTCATACTCCGGCTCATATGTACAGAGCGGCTCAAGAGGGTATTGCATTTTCGTTCAAGTACGGAATGGATATTATGAATGAAATGGGTATTAAAACCGATTTAATTCGTGCAGGTAAGGCTAACATGTTCTTAAGTCCTATTTTTCAGTCAACCCTAGCAAATGTTTCAGGCGCTACTATTGAGCTTTATAATACCGATGGTGCTGCTGGTGCTGCAAGAGGCGCGGGTGTTGGAATTGGAATATATAAATCTTTTGAGGAAGCCTTTAGTGGATTAAAGAAATTAGAAGAAATTAAGCCCGATGAATCAGTAGTGGAATCTACCAAAGACGCTTACGAAAAGTGGAAACAAGCATTAAATAAATTATAACAAAATAATATACTATCTAAAATCAATAAAGTCATGGACGTATTAATTGGAAACAAAGAGTATTTCAAAGGAATTGATAAAATTAAATTCGAAGGACCAGAATCAAAGAATCCTTTAGCATTTAAGTGGTATGATGAGAATCGCATAGTTGCTGGTAAAACAATGAAAGAGCACCTACGTTTTGCGATTGCTTATTGGCATACATTCTGTGGTGATGGTGGCGATCCTTTTGGACCAGGAACTCAAGTCTTCGAATGGGATAAAGCTTCAAATCCAATGGATGCTGCAAAGCAAAAAATGGATGCAGCTTTTGAGTTTATCACAAAAATGGGTGTACCTCATTATTGTTTCCACGATACTGACCTTGTTGGTGGCGGATCTGTTTTAGAGATTGAAAAAAGATTATCTCAAATTGTTGATGTAGCTAAAGAAAAACAAGCAGCTTCAGGTGTTAAATTACTTTGGGGTACTGCCAATGTATTTTCTGATCCTCGTTATATGAACGGTGCAGCAACTAATCCTGATTTTAATGTTGTAGCTAATGCTGGTGTTCAAATTAAGAATGCTATCGATGCAACTATCGAGTTAGGTGGTACTGGATATGTATTCTGGGGAGGACGTGAAGGTTACATGAGTCTTCATAATACAAACATGAAACAAGAGTTAGACAACCTTGGGCAAATGTTAGGTATGGCACGCGATTATGCTCGTAAGCAAGGTTTTAAAGGTACTTTCTTTATTGAGCCAAAGCCAATGGAGCCAACTAAACATCAGTACGATCAAGATGCTCATACGGTTATCGGTTTCTTAAGAAACTATGGTTTAGATAAAGACTTTAAACTAAATATTGAAGTAAACCACGCTACTTTAGCCCAGCACACAATGGAGCACGAACTAAGAGTAGCTGCTGATAACAACATGTTAGGGTCAATTGATGCTAATAAAGGAGATTACCAAAACGGATGGGATACAGATGAATTCCCAACAAACATTACTGAGTCTACAGCTGCAATGCTTGAGGTATTACAAGGTGGTGGTTTAGTTGATGGAGGTATCAACTTTGATGCTAAAGTTCGTCGTAACTCTACAGATCAAGAAGATGCATTTATCGCACACATTGGTGGTATGGATGTATTTGCAAGAGCGTTAGTAATTGCGGATAAAATACTTTCTGAGTCTGATTACTTAAAAATGAGAACAGCACGTTACTCTTCATTCGATGCTGGTAACGGAGCAGCTTTTGCTGATGGTAAATTAACTTTAGAAGATTTATACAAAATAGGTAAAGAAGTTGGTGAACCGAAAATGTTAAGCGGCAAGCAAGAACTTTACGAGCAAATGTTAAATTGGTATATGTAGATTTTATACTAAATGAAGCCGAAACGATTTGATCACCGTTTCGGCTTATTTTTTATCTACACCAAATCACTTTTTATTTCAATCTACATATGGAAAAAGGAAAAAATTCAATGTACATCATCTTGATAACCATCGTGGCAACACTAGGAGGGTTACTTTTTGGGTACGATACAGCTGTTATTTCAGGAACAACATCTTCATTGGGAGATTTCTTTGTTGAGCCCCTTGGTTTGGAAGAAACGGCAGCAAACTCCCTTAAGGGATTTATTATTTCTAGTGCTTTAATTGGATGTATTATTGGGGGTATTTTAGGAGGATTATTAAGTTCTAAATACGGTCGAAAAAATACACTAATTGTAGCAGCGATTTTATTTTTTATTTCAGCCTTAGGATCTGCATTTCCCGAAATTGGAATACGTTCATTTGGCGAAGCTGACCATACCTTTGTATGGCATTTTATAGTTTACAGAATTATTGGTGGAGTAGGAGTGGGTTTAGCCTCAATGATCTCTCCAATGTATATTTCTGAAATTGCTCCGGCTGACAAACGAGGAACTTTAGTTTCATTCAACCAGTTTGCTATTATTTTCGGTATGCTTGTGGTTTACTTTGTTAACTATGGTATTGCAAGCTCTGGTGATGATAATTGGTTAAATGAAATTGGATGGAGGTATATGTTTGCCTCAGAGATGATTCCTGCAACCTTATTTTTAGTTTGTTTATTTTTTGTTCCAGAAACGCCTCGCTTTATGGCACTGCGTGGACAAGATGAAAGCGCACTTAAGGTATTAGGCAAAATTAATGGAGCAGAAAAGGCAAAAGCTATTTTAGCAGATATTAAAAATACGGTTGAAAGTCACTCAGGAAATATATTATCATACGGAGTTGGCATCATTGTAATCGGAATATTATTATCTGCATTCCAACAATTTGTAGGTATTAATGTGGTACTGTATTACGCACCTGAGATTTTCAAGAAAATGGGATCTGGCACCGATGCAGCATTAATGCAAACCATCATTGTAGGTATTATCAATCTTACTTTTACAGTAGTTGCTATACTTACTGTTGATAGATTCGGGCGTAAGCCTTTGATGATTATTGGTGCTGTAGGTATGGCACTTTCAATGGGTATTTTAGGAACCTTATTTTATTCGCAGAATGTAGGTATGCCTGCACTAATTTGCATGTTGGCATATACAGCTTCATTTGCTGTAAGTTGGGGTCCTGTCTGTTGGGTTTTATTGGCAGAAATTTTCCCTAATAAAATTAGAAGTAAAGCTTTAGCGCTTGCAGTAGCGTGTCAGTGGGTGTCTAACTGGTTAGTTTCATGGACATTCCCAATGATGAATGATAGTACCTGGTTAACTGATAAGTTCAATAATGGTTTCGCATTCTGGATTTATGGAGTAATGGGAGTTTTAGCTGCCGTATTTGTTTGGAAATGGGTGCCTGAAACCAAAGGTAAAACATTAGAAGAGATGGAAGGTCTCTGGACAAAATAGTTAGAACAATAGTTCTATAAAAAGAAAAGTTGCTTTTTACCCCTAAAAGGTAATTCAATGTGAATGCACATTGGGTTACCTTTTTTTTATGTTTAAATCTGATTAAGGAATTCTTACAATATCACCATATTTTTTTTACATTTGAAAATGGTTCTATATAATTTAAGTATATAGGCCAATACCAAAAAACTATTTTAAAAGTAAAAACATGAAAAAAGTATCAGTTGGAGTTGATATTGGCGGAACAAATACTGCCATCGGTATAGTTGATGAAAGCGGAAAAGTTTTAGCTAAGGATTCAATCCCTACTCCGGATAAAGGAAGCGCAAAAGAATATGTTGCCAAGCTTGCTAAGGCGATTCACATACAAATTAACCATGTTAAAGGGGTTAATGATCAGATTGAGATTTTAGGTATTGGAGTTGGAGCACCCAATGCAAATTACTACCGAGGAACCATAGAGCACGCACCAAACCTTGTTTTTAAAGGTATAATTCCATTTGTAGATCTACTAAAAGAGGAGTTTCCTGAATTAGAAAATATCGTATTGACTAATGATGCTAATGCAGCTACTATTGGTGAAATGGTATACGGCGGTGCAAAGGGAATGAAAAACTTTGTGATGTATACCTTAGGTACAGGTGTTGGAAGTGGATTAGTTGTAAACGGTGAGTTGGTTTATGGTGCAGATGGTTTTGCAGGTGAGTGTGGTCATGCTACATTAATTCCTAATGGACGAGTTTGCGGATGTGGAGCAAAGGGGCATTTAGAGGCCTATACTTCAGCTCCAGGTATGAAACGAACTGCTTTCGAATTACTAGCACATTATAATGCAACAGATAGTTTATTGGCTGATAAAAGTTTTAAAGAGTTAAATTCAAAGATGATTTATGATGCAGCTAAAGCTGGAGATAAAGTTGCCTCTGAAGTTTTTGAACAAACAGGTGCTTATTTAGGACAAGCTATTGCAGATACAGTTCACCATACAAGTCCTGAAGCTGTATTCTTATTTGGAGGTCCAACAGCAGCAGGAGATTTAATTTTTAATCCAATTATAGAAAACCTTGAAAAGCATTTACTTCCGATATTTAAAGGAAAAGTAAAAGTGCTTAAATCGAGTTTAGATAGTGGTGATGCTGCTATTGTTGGAGCAAGCGCTTTGGTTTACGGAGAATTAAATAAATAAAAAATACTATTTATATATCTTAAGAAAAGGGCTTTATGCCCTTTTTTTTATTTGGTTTTTAATAACTCCTGTAGCTTAAGCATTTCGTCTCTAAATTGTGCTGCACTTATAAAATCAAGTTCTTTTGAAGCCTTTTGCATTGAGGTCTTAGATTTCTTAATGGCTTTTTCTAATGCTTCTTTCGACATGTATTCAACAACAGGATCTGCAGCTATATCTATACCTTCAGGTTCAACATATGCCTTAGCATTGGTTCCTTTACCCAATACATTAGTTTCTTTTTTTCTTATTTGAGTAGGAGTAATGCCGTGTTTCTCGTTATATTTCAATTGTTTTTCACGGCGATGGTTGGTTGCATCAATGGTCTTTTGCATCGATTTAGTAACTACATCAGCGTACATAATGGCTAAACCATTAACGTTACGAGCCGCTCGTCCAATGGTCTGGGTTAAACTGCGTTCAGATCTTAAGAATCCTTCTTTATCAGCATCAAGTATAGCCACTAAAGAGACCTCAGGTAAATCTAACCCCTCTCTAAGTAGGTTAACCCCAACAAGAACATCAAATATTCCTTTTCTGAGGTTTTCCATAATTTCAACCCTATCTAAAGTATCCACATCAGAATGTATATAGGCACATTTAATATCTAGTTTATCGAGGTAAGAAGATAGTTCTTCAGCCATTCTTTTTGTTAAGGTGGTAACTAATATGCGTTCGTTTAATTCAATACGTTTTCTGATTTCTTCTAATAAGTTATCAATTTGATTAATGCTTGGTCGTACATCAATTACAGGATCCAGGAGCCCTGTTGGTCTAATTACCTGTTCAACAATTACACCTTCACTTTTTTCTATTTCGTAATCGGCAGGTGTGGCACTTACATAAATAGCAGAATTAACAATTTCTTCAAACTCTTCAAATTTTAGAGGTCGGTTATCCATTGCAGCAGGAAGTCTGAAACCATGTTCAACTAAGGTTTCTTTGCGGGACTTATCGCCACCATACATGGCTCTAATTTGTGGTATAGTTACATGGCTTTCATCTACTACAAGAAGGAAGTCATCAGGGAAATAATCCATTAAACAGAAGGGGCGAGTCCCAGGTTCTCGTCCATCAAAAAAGCGTGAGTAATTTTCAATTCCAGGACAATAGCCTAATTCTCGAATCATTTCTAAATCATAGTTAACACGTTCATCAAGTCTCTTGGCTTCAGACTGTTTACCAATGTCCTTCATATGAGTAATGTGCTCCATTAATTCATCCTGTATAGCACGAATGGCTAATTGGGTTCTTTCTTTTGTTGTAACAAATAGGTTAGCAGGATATATACTAATATTTTCTCGTTGAGAGATGGTAGTTCCATTAAGAGGATCAAATATTGAGATGTCTTCTATCTCATCGCCCCAAAAGCTTATGCGATAAGCATCATCTGCATAAGCTGGATAAATCTCAACAGTATCTCCCTTTACTCTAAAGTTCCCTCTATTAAATTCTACTTCATTGCGTGAGTATAAACTATCTACTAATAATCTCAATAGTTTGTTTCTACCGATGTCTTCAGCTACTTTTATTTCAATAACATTAGCATGGAAGTCCTCTGGGTTACCTATGCCGTAAAGGCACGAAACAGATGATACAACAATAACATCTCTTCTTCCAGATAATAGGGTAGATGATGCACTTAACCTAAGCTTTTCAATTTCTTCGTTTATGGATAAATCTTTTTCAATATAGGTGTCAGTTACCGGGAGGTAAGCTTCAGGCTGATAGTAATCATAATAGGAAACAAAATATTCTACTGCATTATCGGGGAAGAAGTGTTTGAATTCTCCATATAGCTGAGCTGCTAATGTTTTATTATGGCATAAAATAAGGGTCGGTTTTTCTACCTTCTCAATTACGTTCGCAGTTGTAAAAGTTTTACCAGATCCAGTTACACCTAGGAGTGTTTGGTGTTTAGCATCTTTTTCGATTCCCTCAACTAGCTGTTTTATTGCTTCAGGTTGATCGCCAGTGGGCTTGAAATCTGATATTATTTTAAAATCCATAAGAGACTATTTTTCTAGAAAGCAAAGTTACATAACTTTCTGAATTGGTCTACTGTATAAATAAAAAGAGCTCCTAATTGGAGCTCTTTTTATTTATGTTGTTATCTCTTATATCGTTTTGATTTACGTTTTGATGGGCGTTTGTATTTTTTAGAACTTGATTTGTACAAGCTTTTTGTTCTTAAGTAGGCTTTCCTATTATATTTAGGTGAGTTTCGCCATTGGCTGTCATCAAATAAGTAGGTTACACCTAGTGTTCCTATATAGAAAAAGTCATTTCCTGCAGTATAGTGTACGTTTCCTTGATTATCCGTCCAGCTATCATGGGCGTCTAGCTCGTCTGTAAAAGCATATGTTCCATTCCATTCTGCATTAATACTAATTCTAGGGCTTACAAAAACAGCACAGCCAAAACCTCCTGTTATAGTAGGGGCAAAACCCCAAGAGCCATTTCTTTCAAAGTTATCATCATATCCGTCTCCATTAGTATCAATGGGGTCATATCCAATGCCTCTCCATGCTAAGTAATTATTGCTATGGGCAGCATTACCGAAAAACTCACGTGCTTTCCATTGAATAAGACCAACTTGACCAATTATATATGGGTTAAATCTACGTTGTTTGAATAAACCGTATGCCAAATCCAATGGTCTGAATGTTGCTCCAATATTGTATTGTGCAAATTCATTAACAAAATAGGCATAAACGTCACCAGAACTCATTAGTTGAGATCCTTTCATAGACCCCATCGAAAGATCAAAACGTGCATTTAAATACGTATTTAATTCTTTTTCTGCATTTATTCCATAAGTATATCTGGTTCTCTCTGTAGATACAAGATCACCATAGAACATATTGAACCCTACTTTTGGCTGAATCTTAAATCCTTCAAGAAACTGATGTTTCTTATCATACTGTGCATTTAAAGAAGTGCTTAGTAGTATAATAAGACACGTTATAATAGTTTTTCCTAAGTGTTGCTGCATTTAACTAATAAGTTTAATAGATATGGTTATTACGAAAGAATTCGTAAAAGGTTATGAAAAAAACGTAAAGCTAATTGGTTTTTATGTTAAGCCTGTAATTCTATTAACATTATTCTATTTTTATTTTTTAACCACATTGGTGTTTTAACTGATTTATCAAAAATAATTACCGACAAAAATATAATTATTATATTATTGAGATCTGAATAATGTGTTTTTTTTACATCTTTTTGTTAAAGGTGTTGTTTCTTGTGTTAAATGGGTATTATACTGCTATGTATTTAATAACTTCATTAAGTTTTCCACGTTAAGCTTGTTGTTTATGTCTCGTCCAATAGTAGTGTAGCAAGTTTTAAGTTCACTATCGAATAACTCTACAACTTTGTCGCGAACTAATTTCATAGTGCTATTGATTAATTTATTCTCTTCGCTAAAAATTTGATGTGCAATGGCAAAATTTGAAGGAAGCCAACGCTGCGGAAACATGCCCTCGAATTTTCCTCCCTTTTTAAAGTAGGATAATTCATTGTTTATATTTTGGATGGCTTCTTGAGGACTTAAATTCTTTGCTTTAACTAGGTCTACATTAGGTACTATTATTGCGGTTGTGAACGCATTCTGATTATTATAGAGCATTATCTGATGTATGAAACTGCAATTGTCAATTATGGTTTCTTCAATTCCTTCGGGGCTATATTTTTCGCCATCAGCACTAATTAATAGACTTTTATATCGTCCTCTTACATATAAAAAATCTGTATCATCTAGGTAACCAAGATCACCAGTGTATAACCAATTGTCTTTTATTGTTTCATTTGTAGCTTGTTGATTTTTCCAATACCCTTGCATTACGTTTTCACCCTTAACGACGATTTCTCCTAAAGATAAATTAGGCAATTTATTACCATTTTCATCACATATTTTTACCTCAAGATTATGAAGTATTTTACCAGATGATCCTAGTCTGTGAAAATTTGGGGTATTAGCAGATATAATAGGAGAAGCCTCGCTTAAGCCATATCCTTGATACATCGGTATTCCGATTGCATAAAAGAATTGCTGCAAATCATAATCAAGCAAAGCACCGCCACCAATAAAGAATTGTAAGTTTCCGCCAAATCCTGTTTTTATTTTCTTAAATAATATCTGGTTAAATATTGCTAAAAAGGGTTTTGCAATTATTGATAGACCTTTTCCTTTATCCTCTCCATTCCCATTGTGCCAGTAAGATAGTTTCAGTGCAAATTTAAATAAACTATTAATAGTGTTCCCTTTGGCGGCAATACCTTTTTCAATATTGCTTTTAAAGTTTTTAGCAAGCGCTGGAACACTCATTAATATGTGTGGTTGTATTTCTTTTATATTATTACTAAAATTTTTGAGTGTTTCGATCGGTGTCTTTCCTATTTGTACAGAGGCAATACTGGCTCCTTTCATCATAAACGAATACAAAGATGCAGTGTGTGCAAAAGCATGATCCCAAGGAAGTACAACTAATGTTCGGAAGTGTTCTGGTATGTCGATATAGCTAAAGGCTTGTTCTACATTTGCTGTGTAATTTCTATGAGAAAGCATTATGCCTTTGGGCTGAGCAGTTGTTCCAGAGGTATAGGTTATTGTAGCTATATCATCAGGTTTAACTTCATTAGATAGATGCTCATATGCCAAAGGTGATTTATTTAACTCAATTTCGCCCTTATTGATAATGTCATTAATATCAATTTCACCTTCCTCAAGTTGCAAGGTAGGGTTAAAGACGATGATATATTCTAATAAAGGTAATTTACTTTTTAACGTTCGGATTTTAGTAAGTTGATTTTCTGAGACCAACATGTATTTACTCTCAGAATGGTCTATTCTAAATAGTAAATCGTTGTCTGCTTCTAGTTTTGTTGATAAGGGAACGGTGATTGCCCTATTGCTAAGAACAGCAAGTTCGCTTAATAACCACAGATTGCGTCCTTCAGATTGTAGGGCTACTTTATCTTCCTTTTTAAGTCCTATTTTCTGTAAGCCTAATGCTATGTTCTTCACTAATTCCAGACCTTCGGTATAAGATGTGGATTGATATATCTGGTCTGATTTTTCCCAAAGAAAATCGTTATTGGGATATTGCTTTACTTTTTCTTTGAAAAAAGAGATGAGTGATGACATAAGATTAAAATATAAAGTTACAAATACAGCTACATAACACAACGTGGATGTTAATTAGTTTACTTTATCGGGGGAGGGTATTACAAATATAGGATAATTTATACCAAAAAAAAGAGGCTATCTCATTTGAGATAGCCTCTTCAGCTTTATTTTATATCTACTATAAATTAAATTGTAGATGCAATTTTATCGCTACCTGTATTGTAAGCACCAGCTTCAAGTTTTTCTTTCATTTCAGCAAATGCTTTCAATGTATACTCAACATCTTCTAATGTATGAACTGCTGTAGGTATAATTCTAAGCATTAACTGATCTTTAGGAATAACTGGGTAAACTACGATAGAACAGAAAAGGTTGTAATTCTCTCTTAAGTCCATTGTTAATTGCGTAGCCTCAGGTACAGATCCGTTAAAGAATACTGGAGTAACAGGAGATTCTGTTTTACCAATATCAAAACCTTGCTCTTTAAAACCGTTTTGTAAAGCTTTTACAATAGTCCAAAGGTTATCTTTTAATTCTGGTTGCGATTTTAGTAATTCAAGGCGTTTTAAAGCACCAACTACTAATGGCATCGGTAACGATTTTGCAAAAACTTGCGAACGCATGTTATAACGTAAGTAGCTAATAACTTCTTCGTCTGCAGCAACAAAAGCACCAATACTCGCCATTGATTTGGCAAAAGTGTTGAATAAAATGTCTACTTTGTCAACTACACCAAAATGCTCTGCAGTACCAGAACCAGTTGCTCCCATTGTTCCAAAACCATGTGCATCATCAACTAAAAGTCTAAAATTAAACTTTTCTTTAAGTGCAACAATTTTATCTAGAGCCCCTAAATCACCAGCCATTCCGAAAACACCTTCAGTGATAACTAATACACCACCGCCATTTTCTGCAGCACGCTTAGTTGCCATTGTAAGCATTTTTTCACATCTCTCAATATCATTGTGAGGGAATACAAAGCTTTTACCACCTTTGGCTTTATGTAAGAAAACACCATCCATGATACAAGCGTGAGACTCAGAATCATAAACAATAACGTCTTTTCTAGAAGCCATAGTATCAATAATAGATACCATACCTTGGTAACCGAAGTTTAGTAAATAAGCATCTTGTTTTCCAACAAACTCAGCTAGATTAGCCTCAAGCTCTTCATGTTTACTGGTGTGACCAGACATCATGCGAGCACCCATTGGGTAACCTAATCCATACTCAGCTGCTGCATCAGCATCTGCTTTTCTTACTTCAGGGTGGTTTGCCAACCCTAAATAGTTATTTAAACTCCAATTTAGCACTTCCTTGCCGCGAAACTTCATTCGAGGACTTATTTCTCCCTCTAACTTAGGGAACATAAAATAACCATATCCATCTTTGCCATATTTTCCTAATGGCCCCATGGTTTCCTTTATCTTGTCAAAAATATCCACTTGTATATCTTTTAAGAATTAACGGATGCAAAGGTAATATTTTTTGAATACCATAAAATGATATTGTACTTAATATTATAATGTATTGATTAATAGGGTGTGTTAGTGAGGGTTGCTCTATTTTGTATGGCTGTAAACGGCTATTTTGCAAAATGTACAACTTACCAATAATTGAATACTCTTCTTAAAAATGAAGTAATCAAGTAAGTCATTTTTATCGTTTATAAATATATGTCATTATATTGTCTGTTGATTTGATAATTATATTTATCTTTGCATCTTGTAATAATTGAATATTTGATCAAGTAGGGTGTTTGTTCAACATCTTTAGCATATTGAAACTTTATAATATACATGAAGAAGTTTATAGTTTTATTAGTGTTGCCATTGTTTTTTAGTTGTAGTCAGTATCAAAAACTACTAAAAAGTACTGATTACGAATTGAAGTATACCAAATCAATGGAATACTACGAATCTGAAGATTTTATGCGAGCGGCTACTCTTATGTCGGAACTTCAAGGAGTGTTTAGAGGAACCGATAAGGCTGAAATATTGAATTATACTTATGCAAATTGTTTAATTGGTCTGAAAGATTATATGTTGGCAGGTCATTATTTCAGACAATTTGTTAAAACTTTTCCTACGAGTGAATATGCAGAGGAGTGTCAATACATGAGCGGATATTGTTATTATATGCTTTCTCCAAAACCACGTTTGGATCAAACTGATACGAGAAACGCGATTAATGAATTTCAATTATTTGTAAATATTTACCCTAATAGCACGCGTGTTCCTGAGGCAAATAAATTAATGGATGAGTTAAGAGATAAGTTAGTTTATAAGTCATATTTGAGTGCTAAGTTATATTTTGACTTAGGGAATTATATGGGGAATAATTATTTATCTTCAGTAATTGCTGCTCAAAATAGTTTAAAAGAATTTCCTGATACGAAATACAGAGAGGAGTTATCTTTCTTAATATTAGAAGCTAAATATATACAAGCGGTTAAAAGTGTTGATAAAAAGAAAGAGGAAAGAATGCGTGATGCGGTTGATGAATACTATTCATTCGTAAACGAATTTCCAGAAAGTGATTATATGAAGAAGGCCGTTAAGATGTTCGACGATGCCTCAAAGCAAATAAAATACGAAGAGCAAAATTAGATAATATTAATATAGGTATGGATTATAAAAAATCAAATGCTCCAGACAGCACAATTACTTGGGATACTCAAGATTTAGCTAGCGGAACAAACAATATTTATGAATCTGTTTTAGTAATTGCTAAAAGAGCTAATCAGATTAGTGTTGAGATGAAAGAGGAGTTGAATAAAAAACTTCAAGAGTTCGCTTCATATACTGATAACTTAGAGGAAGTTTTTGAAAATCGTGAGCAAATTGAAATCTCTCGTTTCTACGAGCGTTTGCCAAAGTCGTCTTCAATTTCTACTCAAGAATATATTGATGGCAATATTTACCACAGAGTAAATGATGTTAAGAAAGAAGAGTAGATCTTAGCTGATTAAAAATATTTATAATGTGTTGGTAAAACATATTAAATTGAATTAAAGATAAAGGAAATGATACTATTTCCTTTATCTTTTTTTATTTTTGGGCTAGTGCAGAAAGTATTTCTGAATAAGACATATTTGATAGGATAGTATAATGATTCTGAAGGATAAAAAGATAATTTTAGGTTTAACCGGGAGTATTGCCGCTTATAAAGCAGCCTACTTATTAAGGTATTTAGTTAAAGAAGGTGCAGATGTGCAAGTAATTATGACGCCAGCTGCAAGAGAGTTTATAACACCAGTTACTATGTCAGCTCTATCTGGTAAGCCAGTTTTAGGTGCATTCTTCGAAAATAAAGATGGTACATGGCACAGTCATGTTGACCTAGGCTTGTGGGCCGACTTATTTTTAATTGCTCCGGCATCTGCAAATACGATGGGGAAGATGGCAAACGGAATTTGTGATAATCTATTATTGACAACCTATCTATCGGCTAAGTGTCCAGTGATGATAGCTCCGGCAATGGACTTGGATATGTTTCAGCACCCAGCCAATTTAAAGAATATTGATACGCTTATTGAATACGGTGCTCACATTATTGAACCAGGTGTTGGTGCTCTTGCTAGTGGATTACATGGTAAAGGGCGTATGGAAGAGCCTGAGCAAATAGTTGAGAAAGTAAAAGCTTACTTTGCCAACGAATTAAAAGTGGGGAAGGGCGAATTGGTTGGGAAAAAGATTCTAGTTAACGCTGGTCCTACCTACGAAAGAATAGATCCTGTTCGCTTTATTGGAAACTTCTCAAGCGGAAAAATGGGCTATGCCATTGCTGAAGAATTATCGGCGCGCGGTGCTGAAGTTACTTTAGTTTCAGGTCCTGTGAATATAGAAACAGAACAACCTCGAATTAATATTATAAATGTAACTACAGCTGAGGAGATGTACGAGGCGTGTATTAAAGCCTATTCTAGCTGTGATGGTGCAATATTATCTGCTGCAGTTGCTGATTATACTCCTGTTAACTACACTGACAAAAAGATGAAGAGTGATGGTGGAGAATTAAATGTTACTTTGTCTCCAACTCGCGATATAGCCAAGGAATTAGGAAATATTAAAGAAGAGAAACAGTTTTTAGTAGGATTTGCATTAGAGACAGATAATGCACTTGAACATGCTAACAAAAAGCTGGTTAAAAAGAATTTAGACTTCATTGTTTTGAATTCTTTAGAGAATGAGGGAGCAGGATTTGGTGTTGATACAAATAAGATTACAATTGTTACAAAGGATAATAAAATTGAAGATTATCCGTTAAAGAGCAAGAGAGAAGTTGCTTCAGATATTGTTGATAGAGTGAAGCACTTATAACTAGCTACCTATTATTTATCCATGAAATATATTTTAATTCTATTTTTTGTTTTTTCTTCTGTGTTTGTGAAAGCACAGGAGTTGCAATGTTCAGTATCGGTAATGTCACCTAGTGTTCAGGGTACCAATAAACAAGTTTTCGAGACTTTGCAGGCTGCGATTATAGAATTTATGAATGGTCAGAAATGGACCGATAATGTATTTAGTGGTGAAGAACGGATACAGTGTAGCATCCTTATTAATATAAAGCAGATTATTTCGGTAGATGAATTTTCGGGCACATTTCAGGTACAGCTGCGACGACCAGTTTATAATTCATCTTATAGCACAATGTTGCTGAATTATATTGATCAAGACTTTGCATTTAAATATACCGAGTATGAGCCTTTAATATACAACCCAAATACTTTCGAAAGTAACTTAGTGGCCACTCTTGCATATTATGCTTATATCATCATTGGATTTGATTACGATTCTTTCTCTAAAGAAGGAGGAAGTAAGTATATTTCAATGGCTGAGCAGATCGTTAGTATTGCTCAAAATGCACCACAAAAGGGATGGAAGTCGTTTGAAAGTAGAAGGAATAGGTATTGGTTAGTCGAGAACTATCTGAATGAATTTCATCGTCCTTTGCGTGAATGTATGTATGACTATCACAGAAATGGGCTTGATAAGATGAGTTCAAAAGCCGAAGAGGGAAGAGCAGAAATACTTAAAGCAATTGAAAAACTCAGAAAAGTACAGCGTGAGAAGCCCGGTTCTTTTGCAATGCAGGTATTTTTTGATGCCAAATCAGATGAGCTTATAAATATATTTAAAGAATCCTTTTCAATGGAGAAAGGGCGTGCGTTAGAAGTTTTAAGTGAATGTGACCCAGCTAACGTTGAAAAATATAAAAAGGCTTTTACCGGAAATTAACCTACACATTTTAGAATACTATACTTAGAAGATATGTTAAAATCGCTATTGATCTCTAATTATGCATTGATTGATAAAATTGAGATTGATTTTCAAAAAGGATTCTCGGTAATTACAGGAGAAACGGGAGCAGGAAAATCCATTATGCTAGGTGCACTTTCCTTAGTTTTAGGACAAAGAAGCGATTTGTCGGTTCTTAAAAATAAAGAGAAGAAGAGTGTGATTGAAGCTGTTTTTGATATAAAAGATCATGAGTTTCGATCTTTATTTGAAGTGGCTGATGTTGACTATGAGGAGGAAACAACTATTCGTCGCGAAATTCTAACTTCGGGTAAATCACGTGCCTTTGTAAATGACACACCGGTAAACCTCAATTTTCTAAAGTCAATTTCGGTTCAATTAATCGACATACATTCACAGCACCAAAATTTATTGCTTGGAGATACAAAGTTTCAGTTAAATATTATTGATGCGGTAGCTCAGAATACCTCTACTCAGAAAAAGTATCAAGAAGCCTTTAAAGGTTATAAGAAATTACAAAAGGAGAAGCAAGCATTAGAATTAGAGAATTCTAAATTAAAGGATGATACGGATTATATACAATTTCAATACGATCAGATTCATCAACTCAATTTGCAAAGCAGTGAGCAAAGTGAATTAGAAACGAGTAGGGATCAGCTGTCTCATGCAGAAGAGATTAAAGGTGCCTTATTTGAGACAAGTCAATTATTAAATGGTGATACATCAGCCTTAGAGCAATTAAAAAGTGCCATTCGTTCCATCGAACGTGTGGCGTCATATCTTTCCGAAGGGAGTCAGTGGTTGGAAAGATTAAATTCTTCATACATTGATTTAGAAGATTTAATTTCAGAGATTGAAACCAAAGAAGAGGGTGTGGAGTATGACCCTCAGAAATTGGAAGAAACGAATGCTCGTTTAACTGAAATTTATAATTTACAACAAAAGCATAAAGTTAGTTCGGTTAGTGATTTATTAGAGATTCAGAACGCATTTGAAGAGCAATTAGGTAAAGTGGCTTCCTTTGATGTTGAACTCGAAAAGAAAGAAAAAGAAATTATAGAAGCTGCGCTCAAATTAGGCGGCCTTGCAGAAAAGCTTACAAAGTCGCGTAAGAAAGTATTCTCATCTATTGAAAAAACCTTGAGTTCTCAATTGAAAGAACTGGGTATGCCAAATGCTCGTTTGGTTATCAATTATGCAGTGCTAGAGGAATTTAGTGATTCAGGCTTGGATGATATTTGTTTCTTGTTTTCTGCAAACAAGCAAGGAGAGTTGGCTGAAATTCCTAAGGTAGCTTCAGGTGGCGAAATGTCGAGGGTAATGCTTTGTATTAAGTCTCTTCTTTCAATATCAAGAGGATTACCTACGATTATCTTTGATGAAATAGATACTGGAGTTTCAGGTGAAGTTGCGGATAAGATGGGAGTGATTATGCAAGAGATTTCCAAGAATATTCAGGTGCTTAGTATCACACATTTACCTCAAATTGCAGTAAAAGGTCAACAGCATTATAAAGTTTATAAATCGGATACTAAAGATGCAACTCATACAAGTATTGTAGTATTATCTTACGAAGATAGAGTAAAAGAAGTAGCAAAAATGCTAAGCGGAAGTTCGCTTAGTGAAGCCGCACTCTCTAATGCTGAAGAGTTGTTGAGCCAATCCTTATAATATTATTTCCTAATCTATTTATTAACTTATAATTAATCCTACAAAAATTAGGGATATTTTAAAAAGGACGAAACGCAATGTGCTTTCAAGTATCATTAAAATCATTAACTTTGTCAGCGTTTTTAATCCTATAGATTAAATATTTTATCGGAAGAAATTAATTCTTATTATGGACAAATACCAAATTAATCACCTTAGAGAACTAGAAGCGGAGTCAATATTTGTGCTACGTGAAGTAGCTGCTCAGTTCGAAAGACCGGTGATGCTCTTTTCAGGAGGAAAAGATTCAATAGTAATGTTTCATTTAGCACGTAAAGCATTCTATCCTGCTAAAGTACCTTTCAATTTATTACATATCGATACAGGTCATAACTTCCAAGAAACTATTGACTTTAGAGATAACTTAATGGAAAAAACGGGAGCTAAGTGTATTGTTCGTTACGTACAAGATTCTATCGACCAAGGAAAAGCTGTTGAGGAAAAAGGTATTAATGCATCAAGAAATAAGTTACAAACGGTTACTTTATTAGATGCATTAGAAGAGTTAAAATGTGATGCCGCAATGGGCGGTGGGCGACGTGACGAAGAAAAAGCACGTGCTAAAGAACGTTTCTTTTCACACCGTGATGAATTCGGACAGTGGGATCCTAAGAACCAGCGTCCTGAATTGTGGAACATTTTTAACGGTCGCAAAAATATGGGCGAACACTTTAGAGTTTTTCCTATAAGTAACTGGACTGAAATGGATGTTTGGCAATATATTTATATGGAGAATATTGATCTACCAAATCTTTACTTTACGCATAAGCGCGAAGTATTTAATAGAGATGGTGTTTGGATGTTTAAAGCCCCATTTATGGATCTTAAGCCTGGTGAGGAGTTAGTCGAAAAAGATGTTCGTTGTAGAACAATTGGAGATATCACATGTACAGGTTTAACGCTTTCTAAAGCAAACGATCTTGAAGACATTATTCAAGAGGTTGCTGCCACAAGAACAACTGAACGTGGAGGGCGTGCTGATGATAAGAGATCAGAATCAGCGATGGAAGACCGTAAAAAAGAAGGTTACTTTTAAACTACCCAAGAGAAAATATATTATGAGCGAGAAAAATTCAGGATATTTAGATATGGAGCTTTTACGCTTCACCACTGCAGGTAGTGTTGATGATGGAAAAAGTACTCTTATCGGAAGATTATTATATGATAGTAAGGCCATTTTTGAAGATCAAATGGAGGCTATCGAGCAAGCTAGTGAGCGTATTGGTAATGCAGATGTAAACCTAGCTCTTTTAACCGATGGTTTAAGAGCCGAGCGTGAGCAAGGTATTACAATCGACGTTGCTTACCGTTATTTTGCGACTCCTAAACGTAAGTTTATTATTGCAGATACACCAGGACATATTCAGTATACACGTAATATGGTTACCGGTGCTAGTACAGCCAATGTTGCTATTATTTTAGTTGATGCTCGTCATGGAGTGTTAGAGCAAACAATGCGTCACTCATATATCGCATCTTTATTACAAATTCCTCACGTAATTTTCTGTATCAACAAAATGGATTTAGTTGATTATGCAGAGGAGAGATTTGAAGAAATTAAGGCTGATATTGATGCATTTTCATCAAAGTTAGATGTGAAAGATGTTCGTTATGTACCTATTAGTGCATTGAACGGAGATAATGTTGTAGACCGTTCTGATAAAACAGCATGGTACCAAGGACCAACTTTATTACATTTACTTGAGAATATTCACATTAGTAGTGATATAAACCATAGTAACTTCCGCTTCCCAGTGCAGTATGTTGTGCGCCCTCAAACTGTTGAATTCCCTGATTATAGAGGATATGGTGGTAGAGTGGCAAGTGGAGCTGTAAAAGTTGGTGATGACATTACTGTATTACCTTCAGGATTTACTACTAAAGTAAAAACGATCGATTTCTTTGAGGAGACTTTAGATAAAGCGTTTGCACCTCAATCGGTAACCATTACTTTAGAGGATGAAATTGATATCAGTAGAGGGGATATGTTAGTAAAATCTGACGATGTACCTCAATCTTCACAGGATGTTGATTTAATGGTTTGTTGGTTTAACGAACGACCACTAATTCCGAGAGGAAAGTATGTGATTAAGCATACCTCTTCGGATGCACGTTGTATGGTTACTTCGGTTCATTATAAAATGAACATTAATACTTTGGAGCAGAATACTGAGGATTTACAAGTTGGAATGAATGATATTGCAAAAGTAAGCTTAAGAGTTACTAAGCCTTTACATTTTGATTCGTACAACTCAAACAGATTTACAGGAAGTGTTATTTTAGTTGATGAAGCTACTAACGAAACTGTTGCTGCAGGTATGATTTTGTAAGAAAATATACAAATGATATAAAATGAAAGAGGGAGTCTGTTACAGACTCCCTCTTTGTTTTATAGGGTATTAAGATCCTAATAGTTTTCTTCGCTAACTTCGAAGTAAGCTTGAGAATGTAAACAAGCAGGACATTTTTGAGGCGCTTTAGCTCCCTCGTGAATGAATCCACAGTTACGACATTTCCAGATTACTTTTCCGTCTTTTTCAAATACTTTACCTTCTTCTAGGTTGCTATATAATTTACGGTATCTAGCCTCATGATGTGCCTCTACTTTAGCAATCATTTTAAAAGCAACTGCTATCTCTTTAAAACCTTCTTCTTCTGCAATTTTTGCAAACTCAGGGTATAGCTCAGTCCACTCTTCGTTTTCACCTTCTGCAGAAGCTTTAAGGTTAGCCATTGTATCACCAATAATTCCAGCAGGGTAAGTAGCTGTAATTTCAACCATACCACCTTCTAAAAACTTGAAGAAACGTTTGGCGTGCTCTCTTTCTTGCTCAGCTGTTTCCATGAAAATAGCAGCAATTTGCTCTAAGCCTTCTTTCTTTGCTTGTTTTGCAAAATACGTATAACGGTTACGTGCTTGAGATTCTCCTGCAAAAGCTTTTAATAAGTTTTGTTCTGTTTTAGTTCCTTTTAAACTTGCCATAATAGTTTGTTTATTTGTAATGAGGATATTGGGTAATATCCTAGATGTTGGATTTATATAACAGAAACAAATGTACAGAATTGACCCCTAATATAACATGGCACTCAATAATTTAGATGCTTTCTTAATTGGTCGTTAGTACTAGTTATTTATGGCTTGTAGCTTCAGAAAGTAGGCTTGCTGTTTTCATAAGTTGAATCATTTCAGCACGGTAGCCTTCTTCATCCTCACCTTTTGCTGAAATAGCCATTTCAATAGCTGATTGCCAAGTAGTGTTTGGTATTTTATCCTCCTTACGTACCAACATTCCGAATTGTGCAACAGCGGCTGAATATCTAAAGTTATCACTGGTTTGGTTTATTTCGCTTGGCATGGCATTAACTACTTCTTCAATTAATCTGCTTTTGTTGCCATTGGGTTCTTTATATCTCAATTTTAGTGTAAGCAGCTCGTTCGTATATGCCTTATCAGAACGTTTTGAATTTTGATATTTTAGTCGTCGTTTTATTGTGGTGTTTTTATTCGGGACTATTTCGTAGAGCGCTGTAACAGTATGTCCGGCGCCCATTTCACCGGCATCTTTTTTGTCATCTTCAAAATCTTCATTGTTTAACCTTCGGTTCATATAACCAATAAGGCGATACTCTTCCACGTACGTGGGATTAAACTCTAACTGAAACTTTACATCCTTGGCAATGGTGAATAGGGTGCCTCCAAATTCGGTCACTAAAACCTTTTTGGCTTCTTTTATATTGTCGATGTAAGAATAGTTGCCGTTTCCTTTATCGGCTATGGTTTCCATTAGATCATCTTTATAATTACCCATCCCGTATCCTAGAACAGATATGAAAATACCTTTGTCGCGTTTGCTTTCAATTAAACGTTCAAGTTGGTTGTTGTTACTTTGGCCCACATTAAAATCGCCATCAGTAGCCAATATAATTCTATTGTTTCCGCCATCAATATAGTTTTCTTCGGCAACTTTATAGGCTAAATTTAAACCCGCACCACCAGCAGTTGAACCACCTGCACTCAGTTTATCAAGTGCCTGTATAATGGTTTGTTTTTCGTTGGCCGATGTGGAGGGCAATACCAAGCCCGAGTTACCTGCGTACACTACAATTGCTACTTTATCTTGAGGGCGAAGTTGGTTTAATAATAGTTTAAATGATGTTTGTAATAGGGGCAGTTTATTTGCGGCAGACATGGATCCGGATACATCGATAAGAAATACGATATTGGACGCTGGTAAATCCTCCATATCTATTTCAGAGCCTTTTAATCCGATATGTAACAGGTAGTTTTCGTTGTTCCAAGGACAGGCTGCATATTCGCTATTAATACTAAAGGGAACTCCTTTTTTTGCTTTCGGATAATCGTAATTAAAATAGTTAATCATCTCCTCAATTCTTACGGCATCGCTTGGCGGTAAAGTTCCATTATTTATGTAGCGGCGTAAATTGGTATAGGATGCAGCATCTACATCTATCGAAAATGTGGATAGTGGATCAAGCACTACTTGTTTAAATCCACTTTGATTAGTGGTGGCATACGATTCGGTATTTTGCACCTCATTCATATAATGTATTGGAGGGGCTGCACAATATGAAGGAGCTGCCTTTTGGTAGCTAATAGCTCCGGTTACGCATCTTTTTACACGTGTGCTATAACCAACAGCAACCACTTCATCCAGTTTTACCACATCAGGAATTAGGGTAATATTTAAAGTGGTTTGCTGTGCTTTAATTTTATGTTCTTGTGTTTGGTAACCAATAATTGCAAATACCAAAGTCTGGTTTGTATTTACATTGATGCTATAAGCACCCGTAAAGTCGCTAATAACACCAATGTTGGTGCCTTTAATATAAATACTAGTGCCAGGAATTGGATTAGATCCATCGCTTACAATACCAGTTACTTTGGCAGCAAAGGCGTTTAAGTTAAATAGGCAAATAATAACGAGTAATAAAAATTTAGAGCTTTTCATATCAATATTGTTTTAATTAATACTTTTACAATTGTTAATTTGACTATAGCATGCAAGGCAAGTGAGGATTCCATAAAATTATTTTCATTTTTTTTGATTTTATTTAGTTTGAGTGGTCAACATCATTGTTAAACAGTACTTTATTGATGGAAGCATCTTCGGAAAAATCCTTAATACAGAAATATAAAAAGAGTAATTCGGTTGATTTAGTCAGCGAATTATACAAACCTTATATGCCCTTGGTTTACGGTGTGTGTTTAAAATACCTCAGTAATAAGGAGGATGCACAAGATGCTGTGATGAATATTTTTGAGAAGCTTTTAGTTGAACTCAAGAAGCAAGACATACCTAATGATTTTAAGGTGTGGCTTTATGTGGTGAGTAAAAACTTTTGTTTAATGAAGTTGCGCAGTGATAAGAGTAAGAACAAGGCATTTGAAAAAATGTCGAGTACTATTATGGAAAATGGCTTTACACAGCATCCTATAGATGAAGAGGAAAATCCTGATTTATCAGAAGCACTTTTAAATTGTATTAAAAAATTAAAGGAAGAACAGAAAAAGGCCATTGAGTTATTCTATTTTAAAAAGGCCTGTTATAAGGATATAGCAGAGCAATTAGAGGTAGATGAAAAGAAGGTGAAGAGCAATATTCAGAATGGAAAAAGGAATCTGAAAATTTGCATTGAAGACTCTAAAGGGGAGGGTGATTATGAATAATAAGCGATACAACATACACCATATATTAACTTATCTAAAAAATAAGTTGACTAAAGAGGAGCGTTATTCTTTAGAAAAGGATATGAATGCCGATCCGTTTTTGAGTGATGCCATGGATGGTTTTGCCAGGTTATCTGCTGATGAATTATCGGATGATTTGGCACAGCTTGAGGAGCAACTAAATAATCGTGTAGAGAAAAGGAAGCCACGTAGTTTAATTGTTTATTGGGGTGTTGCGGCCTCGGTGGTACTATTAATTAGTGTGGGTGCTTTGTATTTTATTACTAGCAATACTGAGGTGCAAAAATTTCAAGTAGCACAAGAGGTAAGGGTAAAACCTGCGCCCGAAACAGTAAATTCGAAGGCTATTGTTGCGAAGAAAGAAGCGGATAAAAAGGATGTTTTGTTAGAAACAGCACAGGTGGCAGAGGAAGTTATACCTGCCCCGGCAACACCATCTATCGCGCAAGCAAAAACTACAAATGAAACCCTTGTAACGCCCAAAGGAATTGTAGCGGAAGAAAAAATGATGCTACTTAAGGGTGAAGAACCCATTGCAGCCCCTGTTCAATCGCATGTTTTGATGGATGAGCAGGCTCCGTTAATGGCAAATAACTATCAGGTAAAAGGTATAGTAGAGGCCAATGACGGGCCAATACCTGGTGTTTCGGTGTATATAAAAGGAACAGATACTGGAACCATTACCGATATGGATGGAGCCTACCAAATTGATGCTAAAGAGGGCGATGTTTTGGTATATGCCTTTATTGGCTATGAGCAAAGGGAAGAAGAGGTAACACAAAATGTATTGGCTAAAGCCGATGTTCAGCTTAAGGAGGCGAATGTGTCTTTGGATGAGGTGGTAGCCATTGGTTATGGTGTTCGTACCAAGAAAGAAGTTACAGGTGCCATAACTCAAATTAAAACGAAGAAAGAAGAGAATATTTCAGTAACTAGTTTGCAAGCTTATATTGATAATAATAAAAAGATAGATGCCAATAATACCATTGTTGTGGAGGCGGAATTTAGTATCAATAAGCGCGGCAAAGTAAAGGATATTAAAATATTGACTACAAACTCGGATGCCGTTAAAAAGGAAGCCAAAAGATTATTAACGAATGCTCCTGTTGAGTTGTTAAGTGGGGGTAATGTGAGCTTTAGTTTATAAATTGAGGCTTTAATTCTTGTTGTTTTCTAGTTATTTTGAATAAAGCATAGTTTATGCCTACTGCAATTTCTAAATCAAATATAATTCAATTAACATAAATGTCGCAAAAACAGGATTCTCCACCTTGTTACTTTAGATCTTTTCCCTTTCCTCCATGTAAATACTACATGAGGTATCAAAATATTAAGCTGTTAATGTAGTATTGTTAGGGGGTAGATTAACCTTAAAACTATTGAGAATGCCGTAATGAAGGCGAAGCATTTCTTTTCATTTAACTACGAATATGTACACTTAAGCTAGTGATTCAATTGGCTATTCAAACAATTTAGTTATTACCCTCACCCATACAAAGTAACAAATGCACCCTGCTATAACAATTGACAGCCAGTATATTGTGTTTATTAATAATTCATAAATACAATGCGTTATTCTTAATGTGTTGTTTCTTTAAACCTTTAAATTTTAATTTTATGAAAAAAGTTTACTTTTTAATTTTAGCTATTGCTTGTATTACAATGGTTACATCAGCTCAAACTACATTAACAATTAAAACTATTAATGGAGTGGAGCCTGCTACATTTAAGGCTGATCAGCCTTTAAGTGCAACAGACTACGCAGAGGTTGAACTTGTAAAGGGCGAAGCGCTTACGGTTGTTGTGGAATATACGAATGCAGGTGTTCTTCCGGCTTATGGTAAGGAGATTATTTTGCTTCGATTTTTAGATGGCTATGGAACTATAGCAAATGAATCCGGTGCAGTAATAGATGTTTCTGCTAATCCTACTTCAGGAACTGAAACTGTAGTTATATCGGTACCTAATTCTGATGTTACAAAAGCTACAGGTGGTAGGTTGCAAGCTTTTACGAAAGACCACATTAGTGGTGGAGATGTAAGTGCTTATTTTGGAACTTTTGATTTTGTTGATGGAACACCATTAGCAATGGGTTCTGTTAAAGCAGATTTATCTTCTTGTTATTATGCAGCATCAAAAAGTGCTATTGTTATGGATCCGGACTTAGAGGGAGATTATGCCATTTACAACCTATCGGGTCAATTGGTTTTAAACGGAACTGTTGAGTCGCAAATTAACGTGAGTGCATTATCGTCAGGTATGTATATTTTATCATGTAATGGTGGAGTTTTAAAGTTTGCCAAATAATTAAGAATACTCTATAATAGTAAAGGTTATCTCATTCGGGGTAACCTTTTTTGATGCTTGTAAGCGGATGTTATTTGCATTGTTTTATGCAAAAAAAGGATCCTTCACCCTGTGGCTCTGGATCCTTTTCTTTTTCCTCCATGTAAATGGAATGTTTTTATTGGGCTTCTATCTCAGCTTCGCTCTTGCGAGTGGCTCTTGATTTTACATATGCATCCTGAGCAGTAATATAAGTATTGGCTGCTTTCAGGCATTGGTAGCAAGCTGCATCGTCGTTGAGGTTGGCAAGCCCTTTAAGTATATCGAGCCACATGCAAAACTGTTTTTGTATAGTGCTACGTATTTCTCTCACCTTAGGCGTTTGCTTTTTACTTTTGTTTCCGCGTGCGCTATCAAAATCCTTATAGGCTTTTACCGAAGTATTTAATTTAGCCAAGTCCTTACTCAAGTCAAGAGTCTCAAAATGGATGGCGTTATCCGCCTTATTCCATACCAATAATACTCGATCCAATTCTTCGGTTTCAATATCCAATGCCAAGGAATCGAGGTTTATATCAAAACTATTGAATACTGAAAGCAAAGCCTCAGCAGCCTTGTTTTTGGTTTCATCGCGAATCAGTTTATTGGCCTGAAGCATATTGCGTATGTAAATAAAATCGGTATCGCGCTCCGCATCTACACTACTTCGGTGAACTTGTTTTTTTTCGTTGCTTAATATCTGATCTAAAATAGCGATGTTCTCACTCAGCTTACTTAAACCCAAATAAGCTATATGTTCGCTAGTTAGGTTTGATGTGGCAACAGTTCCGGTAACCGTTTTTACTAGGTTTAGAAAGCGATCGTTTGTTAAGTTGGCATAGGATACTGATTTGCGATGTATGTAGGCACTTGCTGTATTTAGTTTCATAATTTATGTTTTAAATGATGCCCTGCTTTTTTTATGCAAGGCGTTAAAAAGTTAAAATGGAGCTTGCATAAAATATTAATGCCTGTTTTTTATCAGAATATGCATCACCTTTTTTTATGCAAGCCATATGCGAAGAAAAATAAGCCTTGTATTTTTTATGCAAGTAATATCTGATGAGAATATAGCTTGCATAAAAAAATAATTGTTCCATCGGAGTTCTGGAGCGCTTGCTTTTTTTATGCAGGCCGCATTTCAGAAAAAAACGATGTTGAATAAAAAAAGCATCTTATTTTAATCGACTTAAATTAGAGTAGAATAAAGTGGGTGGAGACTTGTTTGCAACAAAAAAGCACTGCAGTGCCCTGTTACGTGGTTTGCTTGCAGTAAACTGGATTCTATAAAAAATAGAAAACAAGGGCAACGAAAGTTTTACTGATAAGTGAGCGTTATTGAGCATTTTATGGGTTCGGATTTGTTGGGTTAAAATTCTATATCTAAGATAAATGAAGCCTTTCTATCATCATAATTGTTGGCCACCGGAATTGATAAGTGTTAGATAATGAAGTGTTAATGGTTGATTTGTTGGGATGAATGAATTGTTCAGCCCATAAGGAGCTGATGAATTTATTCGCGAGAAGTGGTGAAATAAAAAAACGCCTTTGGAACATTTTCCAAAGGCGTTTCGGCATCTATAAACAATTTGCTATAACAATAGCAACAAACTAATACGTTTATTGTAGTACAATGAAAAGGCTATGCTTTTCGTATATGAAGATAAAAAAATGCGGCTCAAAATACATTATAAGTCCGTATTTACTTCTTTTGCCAAGCTCTAAAGTAATCCACTTTATACACTTCGTTAAGTCTGTTATCGTCGGGTAGGGCCCCAAACCACTTGTTACTTTCGCAGTTAAAGTTGATTTCTAAAGGCTGGTGCCAATGTGTATTTTCGGCAGTGCGAAACAGTACCCCATCAATGTAAAAACGGATGTAATCTTCGTCCCACTCTAAACCCCAAGTATGGTAATCTTCTTGCAATTTAAATGGGATATAATATTTGCTGTTACGCGAAAAATGCTCTTTTACATCACCCTTATCCTTTGGTGCTCTAAACACATGAATGTTCGAATTCAGGTCATTTTCATTGTCGTGATTACCCGGACAGTTTTCACAAATATCTATTTCAGTCCACCAATCTTTACTTACGTTGGTCATCCAAAAACCCGTTACCCAAGGGGCATCCATTGGCTTTAAGCGCGCCTCAACATATCCGTACAGTAATTTCTTTTTACTTTTTATAAAACCCGTAGAATGGGTAAAGCCTTCTAGTAGCTGCTCATCGCCATGCTGGTTTACCTTAATAATTAAGTTACCATCGTTTAAAGAAACATTTGAACCATGGAAATAAGTTGGCTGGCGCCCTTTCCAACCCGGATTGTTTGGGTGCCATTTTTTCGTATCTAAGGTGTTGGCATTAAACTCATCGCTATACTCAGGTAGCATTTTCCATTTACCCTTATTTTTTTGATCAGATAAAGGATATTTGTTGTTTTTTCGGCTAGGCGCATTGCTAAAATCAACGCTATCCTTATAAAACTTTTTAGGTTTGGTAAGGCCTTGTGCCGTTGTTTTCTTTTTAGTAGGCGTATTTTCTTGAGCGTTTATGGCGCCAATTGTCAGTAGTAATACCAGAGTAGTTAAAAGCTGTTTGATAGTCATTTTGTATGTTGTTTAAATTATTTATTCCAGTTATCGGTTCTGAATGATGAAGCGGGCAATCCGTATGTATTGTATAATGAAGCATTGGGGCAGTTGCTCCAGGCATAGCGTACCGCAACAGGTTTAGCCACCTCTTTACTTGAAACTGTAATGCTCGGTTTACCCCTTACTCCTTCGTGCCTCTTTACTGCAAGGCACGAAGGAGTCTCAAGGCAAGCTGTAAAATGTTTATCATTTATACCTTATACTTTTTACCTTATTCTAGTACATTCAGTTTAACAGAGCTAATAAAGCCTGTACCATCGTCAAATCTGATGCTTAATTTATTCTCATTTTTAAGTAATTCGCTTGGTATCTCAATGTCAATTACTCCAAAAAATCCATTTTTAGTTCTGTCTTTCTGATCGTAACCTTTCCAATTGGTTGGGAAGCTGATTTCAGCATCATTAAATAGAATTTTGGCATTTAGAGCCTGTTCCAATGGGCGAGAAATTCCCAGTTTTAAAGTAGCACTTTGTGCTTTATCAGTAGCCGATATACTAAAGTTGATATCTTGATTGGCTTCAATCTTTTTAAGATACTCGCTAGCATAAAAGATCTTATTTTGAAGGGTCTTTTTTTGCTTCACCTTTTTACTGAAAGTATACTCTAGTATGATGGCTTCATCGGCACCAATGCTAAGCGATTGTAAATTATTATCAGTTTCAGTCATGGTTAAGGCTGGTGCATCATCCTTCAAAAAAAGTCTGCGAACCTTTAGGTTTTCTACTCTAGGCAGGTTGATAGTGTTTAGATCTAGGGTTTCTTTGCCTTCAAGGTTACTAAAGGCGATGTAGGCTTTGTTGCCATCAACAAAGGCATGACTTAAGATATCAGGATTTGAAGTTTTCACCGAGCTGTAATTTCCTTCTACACCTTTCCAAAACTCATAAATTTTCATTAGATGAGTCCACTCATATTCATCATTTACTTTACGTAAACTTACCCATGGGTATGGATTCCCTTCGGGGTTTTTGTACCACTTGGCCTTACCTGTAATAAAAGAAACTACCTTTTCTATTTCATCAGGTCTATCCATAAATTGCATAATTTGATGGTTGATAGAACGGATGTTTTTCCAATCGCGTAAGGCACTGTATGGCGTTCCGAACCAATCAGGGCGCGTTATTCCATGTTCTGATAAAACAATTGGCTTGGGCTTTCCCCATTTAATGGCGCCATAAGCATTTATAATATCCATGATGGCCTCGGCATTACTGCCTGAGCGGAACGAATCGCCACCAGTTACGTTTTTGCCATCGTAAATATGAAAAGAAAGAAAGTCCAGATCATCGCCCGCCACATCCATAAACATTTGCATGCGCTCTTGCCAATGGCGGAATTCCCATAGCTCAAACGAGGGCCATGCCGAAGCAAATCCGCCCACTTTTACTTCAGGCACTGCAGCTCTTACGGCTTTAGCCACCTGAGCATGCATGCGTGCCATTTCAATTCTAACTTGTTCTTGCGTGATGCCACTTCCTTTTGTTGCCACAGATTTGGCATGTACGTAAGGTTCGTTTAGTGGCTCAAAGTATTTTGGTAGGGGAATATATCCGTTGGCATCTTTACCGTAATAGTTTTTAAAATTGAAAACGGCATACTCAGCCTCGGCTGAATAATCGGCATCTACACCCTTCCACTTAAATCCTTTGGTGCCGGTTTTACCAGGAGGGTGATTGGTAGAAATCATAGTTTCTTCCATGCTGGTATCCCCTTTTCTCCACTTTAGGGTGTTTTTTCTATTTTTTTTAAGTTGCGATAAATACTCCTCGCGTGGAAGCGCCATTTTTTCTTCGGCCTCGCCTAAACGTGGCCCACCAAAGCTGCGACCAAAGCCAACACCAAGGTCTTTAATATACTGTAGTTCGTCTTCGCTAAACTCAGCAGAAGAAGCGTGCATGTTAAAGAATTTTTCGCGTTGGAGTTGCGATATCTCACCGTATTGCTCTTTTGTATTCACATCTATATCTACCTTAACCTGTGCGGTTCCCATTAGAGGTATGCAGAGTAATAGTGCTGTTTTTAATACTTTCATATGTATTGCTTTTTAATAAAAAAGGTCTGTTTTATTCTAATATTAGGCATCAATATTAGAGAAAACAGACCTTATAAAGGGTAACAAACTAATCACAAATTAGGGGGCTTTACTTTATAAGGCCCTAATCCTATTATTTCGATGTTAATTCAATGCTTTTACCCACCATGCCATCTGATTGAATATTGAGCTTGATGGTTCCGGCTTCTTTTGTTGATTGTAGAATAACCAAACACTTACCGTTAAATGCGCTGTGCTTATTGGCTTTAAATGCTTCGTGACACATATTGTCACCATTGCCGACACCCGCTATGCTTGCAGGGCCTTCCACGCTAAAGTTTAGCATGTTGTTTGCTTTAGGGGCAACATTACCATCCTTATCAGTAAGGGTACACTCCACATAAATTAAATCTTGCCCATTGGCCTTCATCTCATTTTTGCGTGTTTTTACTTCAATGGTATTCGCCTTACCTGCCGTAGCCACAGTTTTACTTGCTACTGCTTGGTTGTTATTATAGGCAACCGCCTTTAAAACACCCGGCTTATAAATCACTTCCCACTCCTGGTATTCAACACCTTCAGTTTCGTTTTTTTGCTTGCCTAAGCTTTTTCCATCCTGAAATAATTCTACTTCTTGTCCGTTGGTATAAGCATAAACCGTTACTTTTTCACCTTCCATTCCATCTAAATTCCAATGTGGGTAAATGTGTACCATTGGTTCTTCGGTCCATTGCGATTGGTAAAAGAAATAACCATCCTTAGGAAAACCGCATAAATCAATAGGTGCAAATGATGAGGAACGTGCAGGCCACCCGAAAGGAATCACCTCGCCTAAATAATCCCATCCAGTCCATATAAACATACCCATCATATGCGGTCTGGTTTTTACAATGCGCCAGGCTTCCATTCCTACTTCTCCTCTGATATCGCGTTTTTCTACCCACTCATAGGCATCATCGTGTTTGTAGTTGAGTTTATCCCACCATTCTTGTTTTTCTTTGCCATATAAATAAGTGCCACGTGGGTAAAACGATTGTGCCGACTCGTGCTCGGTAATAACTGCCATAGTATTTGGCTGCGCTTTGCGTTCCTTTGTTAAACCATCGTCCTTAATGTAGTTATAGCCATAAATATCACTTGTTGCCACGGCATCACTATTGGGCCACTTGTTCCAACCATAACCATAAACTCCATTGGTTACAGGTCGATAGTCGAGCTGATGCACAATATTTGCCAAGCGTTCACCAATAGGCGCACCCTCGGGATTCATCATTTGCACAATTTCGTTACCAATACTCCACATGGCTATTGATATATGGTTTCGGTCTCTAAGTAAACAGTCTGTTAAATCCGTATCAGCCCATTGTTTAAACTCATTGGCATAAAAATCAACCGGAATGCGAATTTTCTTTCCATCCTGCACTGTAGTGGGCGATTTAATTTTCTCCCACTCATCAAATACTTCGTTCATAACAATGAATCCCATACTATCGCAAACCTCTAAAAACTCTTCAGAAAAAGGATTGTGTGCGGTTCTTACTGCATTACAGCCCATTTCGTTTAAAACTTCAAGCTGTCGCTCAATGGTTCTGCGGTGAATGGCTGCTCCCAAGGGACCACCTGCGTGGTGTAAGCAAACACCTTTTAGTTTTGTGTGCACGCCATTAATAAAGAATCCCTTATCGCTGCTGTATTCAAATTTGCGAATACCTGTTTTGTTTTCTTCAGAATACATTACCTGACTACCACTTAATAATTCTGTTTTTATGGTATACAGATGTGGATTGTTTTGGCTCCAAGCCCTTGGACTCTCTAATTTAACAATCGATTTAAAGGTGTTTTCTTCCTTTGAAGCTAATTGAGCGGCCTCTTCGTATTGTGTAACTTGTTTGCCATTAGCATCTATTACAGTATGGCGTATGGTAAATACGTATTTTTTATCGAAGTCGTTTTTAACGCTTGTTTCTATATTTAGGTTGGCTTCGCTTACGTTATAATCGTTGCTATGGATGTAGTTACCCCAAACCGGAACATATAATTTATCGCTAACAATTAAATGTACATGACGGTAAATGCCGGTTCCTGTATACCATCTTGATCCAGGTTGCGCAGAATTGTCGAGTTTAACAGCTATAGTGTTTTCTCCACCATAGTTGAGGTGATCTGTTAAGTCGTAATGAAAAGCAATGTAACCCAAAGGCCTTTTGCCCAAGAGGTGGCCATTAATATATACTTCGGAGTTGCGGTAAGCTCCATCAAAATAAATTACAAATCGCTTGCCTTGGTCTTTGGCAGATACCTCAAACGATTTACGATACATACACTTTCCGGCAGGCAACCAGGCGCCACGCGAAAACGAAGCATTTTCTTTACTAAAAGGTCCTTCGATACTCCAATCGTGAGGTAAATTTACATTATCCCATTGCGAATCATCAAAGATGGCTTGTTGGGCATTTTTAATATCTCCTTTTACAAATTTCCAATCGAAATCAAAAAGGTGTTTTCCGTTTTTTGTCTGCTGATCGCTGGTGCAAGAGAATAGTGTAATGCAACAGATAAATACAGTTAGTGATTTAATTATTGAGTTCATTAAATATTATTTTGTGTTAATTATTGAATTATTTTGTTGCCTGCAAAGTATGAAAATACCATTCGATTGGTTATTTAATGTGATGCTCAACTGTGGATTAACCGTTATTTAACCTTTTTAACAATGCTGATTTTAACCCCTTTATAAAGATTTAAATTAACCCCATATTTTAAATCAGTTTTATATTTTTGTAAGCATGAAAAAGATCGATACCACCCACGATGTAGATGAGGCACTTCAAAAAATATGTAGTCACCCTATTTTTGAAAAATCGCCCCGAAATATTCGGCTCTTAAAATTTCTAGTAAATCAAGCTAAGGAAGGAAATGATGTAAAAGAGCATATTATAGGTTTAGAATTATTTGAGCAAAACTACGATCCTGAAAAGAACGATGGAAAGGTTAGGGTATACATGTATAACCTTAGGAAGAAACTATCGGAGTATTACGATGCGGTTGGTACTAGTGATGCTATTATTTTTAATGTAGAGAAAGGGCAATATAACTTAAGTTATGGCGCTAAAAGTACAGGGGATGTCGAAGCTTCAAACACCGTATTGAAGTTGTCGCTTACCAAGCAACATTTAAGGGTGTTAGGGATAATAGCTTCTGTACTGGTTTTAGTGGCGTTTTTATATCCTACAAAAAATACTTTTGTTTGGGATAATTACTTTAAACCCAAAGCGAAAACCATTTGTGTTGTGGCGGATCATATGATGTTGCAGCAAAAACAGGTCAATGGCAATTGGCAACCTACTTTTATATCGGGCATAAACTCAGAAAGTGATTTACTCAAATATTTAGGAAAGAATAAGAAGGAACAAATTAGAGCCACCGATTATACTATGATGACTAAGATGGCTCCTTTTGTGATACATACCCTTTGCAATTGGTTTGCAGATAATGATAGTCGTTTTGAGGTGTGTTTGGAGTCTGATTTTAAGCTTGAGGAAATTAGAAACCACAATATTATTTATGTGGGACAGAATAAAACCATGAAAACTTCCAAAGCATTATTCCTGCGTAATAGTAAGCAATTTGAGATATTTAGAGATGGATATACAAGCACCAAATCCAATGAGGTTGATACCTATGCTACCACCTTTGATGATGAGGCGAGGGTAGAGTATGCCATGGTATCATACGCACCACTGGAGAATGGCAATACCGCTATTTTTTTAACATCGAATAATGATATTGGAACTTTGGCAACAGTTCGAAATTTTACCAATATGGATTGGTTAGAACAATTTTATGAAAAAATGCCCGATGGAAATCCATATTTTAATGCATTATTTGAAGTAAGCGGATTACGCAGAACCGATACAAGTTGTTCACTGGTTGGGTTAGAAATATTAAATGGTACACTTTAAATAACTTCTATAATAAACAATAGCAAAAGAAGAAAATGAATATTCAATTAAATGAACTTAACGAATCTGATTTAGAGATAGTAAAAGAAATTTACGACTATTATATAATTAACTCTACTGCCACATTTCATACTGAACATATTTCTTTAAACGAATTGAAAGAGTTTATGTATGTGGGTGATGCTAAATACAAATCGTACTTAGTTGAATTTGAAGGAGAGGTTTGCGGATATTGTTATTTAGCACCGTATAAGAAGCGCCAAGCTTATGCAAAAACAGCAGAAGTTACCTTATACTTAAAGCCGAATTTTGGCGGTAAGGGTATTGGGAAACAAGTATTACTGATGATTGAAAAAATTGCCTTGCAGAATGGAATCAATAATTTATTGGGAATAATTACGGGTGAAAACCTAAATAGCATTAAACTATTTGAGCGTTGTGGCTATAATAAGTGTGGGCATTTTGTAAAGGTAGGAGAGAAGTTTAATCGCTTACTCGACGTGCTGGCTTATCAGAAGATCTTGGAGTAGTATTGAAATCCATTTGCTCATAAAAAAAGCGGTCTCCTAATAAGAAGAACCGCTTTTTGTCCTTATACCCGTTATTTACCTTTTAATAAATTGATGGTGACTAGTGCCTTGTTTTGATTGAATCTTTAGTAAATAATATCCTGTATCAAGATCGGAGATGTTTATTTGGGATTGCTCACTGTGCAACATTTCTTTTCCAGAAGCAGACAGTACCGTATAATTGGCATCCATACTAATGCCCTTTACCGTAATAAACTTTTCAGCAGGATTTGGGAAAAGCATCACATTTTGGTGTGCATTTTTGGGAATGTTCGTTTCCGTTGATTTTACCCTTACGTTAACATCAATATTATCAAACCCCTCAGCATTGCTTACGTTTAAGTTGATCTTTATTATCGTATCATTTGCAAGCAATGGCGCTGTAAAGCTGAGTTTGTGTTTGTAAGCTTTGGCATTTTCTATCTCTTTGGGAGCAGACCAAAGGTAATTCAGTTGCCTTCCGATAGAACCATGTGCATAAAGGGTTAGCGCATCTCCTGCATTTACGGTAACATCATCACAAACAGCTTTTACTTCTTCTGTTTTAATAATACCCTTGTACCATCCGCATCCCCACGAGGCACACCACAGAAGGCTTTCGTTATAAGGGTCGGGCATAACTTCTACAATTTTATTTGGTTGCCCTAGCTTGTTATTTACTTTTTCCCAAGTACTGCCAGCATCAAACGAAAGGTATACGCCCGGATTCATAAAGTTCTCAGCTAAATGAGCTGCTTGGCCACCAACACTAATTACCACCAAATTAGAATTGACAGGCGAGCTTTCAACTTGCCAAACACACGGAGCTATAAAAATGCGGGTCCATGTGTTGGCGTTATCGGTGCTTTTCCATACACCACCTTCACTAATGTCGGTGTTACGTCCTCCTGTACAGATATACATATCACCACTAGCTTTATTCGTATGAAAATAGTTGACTGATTTAATAGCACTAGGTGTATTCATCTTGCTCCAGTTAATTCCTTTATCTATTGATTTATAGAGACCTCCGTCGTTACTATTTACCGATGCGTATAATATTTCAGGGTTGTTATGATCCAACACCAACCTGCGCACACTGCAATTGCTAGGCATGCCTGATGTGCTTAGAGTCCAATTGTAGCCCCCGTCAGTTGAGCTATATACACCATAACCACCTTTAGTTAAGATGCTCTCATCAACACTTGATCCAACTTCTGAGATGGTTTTTTTAATGGAGCAGAAATACATATTATCCGGATTAACCGGATCGATTAATAAAGAGTACTGCATAGCCAAACCTTCCCAACTACTGTTGCTGCCTTCAAAAATGGTCGCAATATTCTCCCAAGTTGCTCCACCATCTGTTGTTTTACGCAGTTTACCCCTGTGCGATTGTCGCCAACTCAACATATAAATTGTGTTTGTGTCATTAGGATGAACAGCAACTGTTGATACAGAATGGGCGCCACCTTCGTGAACTTGTCCTTCAATTTGAGTTACAGCAACAGCTTCTTTATCCCAGAAATTGCCATTGTCAACCGTTTTCCATAAACCATGCTCGCCTGAGCAGAGTAACTTTCGGTCGGGTATGCCGGTTTCATGTAAAATAAATCGGCCCGGAAGGTTACTAGCACCTCGTCCAACCCATGCTTTACTGCTTTCTTCAGTTTCATAATCATCAACCTGTTCCCAACTTTCGCCATGATTATTTGATCGTATTGTTTGCTGATCAATGCCAATAAAAACCTCTCCATCAGCATTGATAGCAAGCATACGGTTTCCTGATGTGGCAGAGCCATGATCCATTTCGCGTTGAAGGTGTGCGTAATCTATATTGGCACCAGTAGGGTTATTTCTACTTTCCCAATAGGCTTTGTTGGTTTCATTAATCCAATAACTACCATCTCTGGCACAGGTGATCCAATTTAAACCGCCATCGGAGGTTTTCCAAAGTTCTCCTGGCCCAAAACTCTTATCGTGCTTTTTATTATGACAGATATAAATTTCGTTTTTATCAAGAGGATTTACCACAATCCGGTTGTATGTAGCGAATGCAACACTCGGGTATTCAGTAAATCTCGCCTTTGAGTCAGAACTTGATCTGCCAAACCAATAGCCAACTGTTTTGTGAAAGAAATCGCGTTCAGTACTACTCGTTACTTGTGTCATGTCAATGGCTATATTGCCTGATATATTTTGCCAAGTACTTCCATTATCGGTACTTTTGTAAACCCCTCCTTTACATTCTACTGTATTTCCCTTGTCTTCAAAAAAGGTTTGCTCAATGCAGTAGAGTACAAATTCACTTTCGCCATCATAATACATGCATAAATCGCGCGGACGGTTATTGGGTAAACCCGAAGCACTCGAAACCCAGGTTGTGCCGCCATCGGTACTGCGATACATACCTTGCCCTGTTGCTATAATCATTATATCAGGGTTAATCGGGCTAATAATTATGCGTCCCACATCTAAATCATCAGAAATATCAGTTGCTATTTTAGTCCAATTGGCACCGGCATCTGTGGTTTTTAGTATATAGCCGTAGCTTGCTAAACTTGTTCGAGTACCCTGAGGTTTTGAAGCAGCTCTGTGGTTGTTTTTTATATCCCAAAAGCCACCTGCACCAATAAACCATATTTGATCATCCTCAGGATGAATGGCGATTTTAGTGTGCATGTTATAGGTATTATTAATGGTTTTGGGAAGGGTAGAAGCTTGCGTCCAATTTCTTCCTCTATCCTGAGTGGTGTAAACCCATCCTCTTCGTTCCAAAGCCACTCCATAGTCTGGGTTTTGACGCGAGAATTTAATATCTAGCGTTCGCTCTAAATCTAACCCTAAACCATCTTGGTCTTTTATGGTGTGCCATGATTCTCCATTATCCCATGTTCCATAGGTTACATGCATATCGGGTCCCATAAACATGGTGTTAACATCGGTTGGATGACACCAAAACTCTTCATTATAGCCCGACATACCAGGGCCAAACTGTGTCCACTCAACCTTATCGCTCGATGCGATTCTTTTAGTTCTAATGGTTTCAAAAAAGTCCATCTCTGGTTCTTTGTAAACCGGATTCAGGATAGCGTGATTTTTACTTTCGCTGATACGCCATGTTTCTATAAAATCAAAAGTAGTATAGCTGCTCTCATCTGTAAGTTGCGAAGCATTTAGTTCAGTCGCATTAGCATCAGTAGCACCGGTGCTTGCGGCAAAGAATGCATTGCTTGGCGCAATACCATTTTTGTTGTTATCGTTAGCATCGTTCTGAACAGAAACAATGGCATTACCACTCGAAACACTGCCATAAAATGCCACTTTATTAATGGTGTGTTCGCCTCTATTAACACCAACAATACCGCCAACACCCCAGTTTCCGGTTATAGAAGTAGAGCTGTAACAATCTTCAATCTTTTTATTGCCGCCAGTAAATAAGGCACCAACTATACCTCCGGCCCAGCCTCCTGAACCTACATTTAATGTTCCACCTTCTGAATAACATTGGGTAATCGATCCACCATCAAGAACTCCAGCAATGGCTCCTGTACGACTAAACCCATTACCTTGAAACGATATATTGATGATACCCAAGTTGCTTACATTACCATTCAGCGCACCAAACAAACCTACGCCTAATGATTTTTCTTTATCTAAATCTATACCCTGAGTACTAATATTTAAGTTAGAGATAGTATGTTTTTTACCATTTATATTTCCTGTAAATGCTTGTTCTGTACTACCAATGGGTGTAAATGTAACCCCATCCATGTCAATATCATCCTCAAGTACAAAAGAGTAATTTTTATTCCATTCTGTAGGAGTGTTGGATAGGTAACTTAGATGCGAAGGTGTATTTAGGATAAATGGATCGTTGGCTGACCCTTTTCCACCACCATAGTTTTGTGCATATGTAAGTAGTGTACTTGCCATAAGCACAATAAATGTAGATATTCTTTTCATTGATGTAGATTTATTTTTTCGAAGTAAAAATACCTAAATGGAAAGGGAAATAAGACGAATAAGATATCTGAATTAAGGGGGATAATGAATAATTGATATTAGAAAAACAGGATTCCACCGCCATCATATAATTTCTCGTTTGAGAGCATTTCTAATTTAAAACCATGTAAAGTTAGAAAGTTACGAAACTGCTCCCCATCTTTATGAAGGAGCAGATTACCCAAGGTAAAAACGGTATTGTTAAATATGCCACAGCACCCGCCAAAAAAGCCGTTTCGGTGGTCAATAATTCGAATGTCAGAGGGATCAAAATACAGAACTTCCCAATTGTGTGTGCGTAGTGTTTTTAGCACTCCATGGTCGGAACTTACAGCTAGGCCGTGACGCAAAACCAAAGTGGTACATCGGGTATAGGCTTGTGGTAGGTTTATAAAAGTAGCATTAGTATTTATATTAAGAATTGTTGCATCGGTAAAGCCTTTTTTATGAAGAATGGCTGCCTCTGTGGTAATGCAGTTATAAGGTGTGCTACCAATTAAATCAGTACCTACTGTTGATTCTCCAAATTGATAGGGGATATGCTTCTTATTAAAAAGCTCAACTATTTTTGATGGTGTATTGGGGGCAATTATATTGCTATTTTTGCTTTGATGAATAAAAACATCCGGATGGCAGGAAACCGCATTGTAGGTAATGCCTTTGCTTTTAAATCCTTCAATACTTTCAGCAAAAGGCATGAGCTTGTTACGTACAGTGCTAATTATTCGATTATCGACCAGAACAAGTCTTGCTTTTTTTATGGTTTCCATATTGATGAGATGAAAAATTAGCTCAATGGTTTAGTATTCTACCTTATATTCATATCCTGATAAGGAAGTATCTTGTTGGAAACGAATTGAAAAACCATTTTCATGTAGTTCGTTACGATTACTGCCTTTAAATCCAATGGCATAGTTTAATTGCGAGGGAGTTACACTAAAAGAGAAAGATTTAGTTGTACTTTTTTCGCACTCCTTCAAAAGTAAGTCTCGCCATATTGCCGTTTGCACCATTTCTTTGAACGATGCGTGCATTGGACCAGCCACTAGATTTTTGCCTTCAACTAAATCTTCAGAGGGATGCAAGCCTACCCGCAATACCTTAACACCAGACATTTCAAAAAGAGGTAAAATATCTTTGCTCCAATTAACGGCTTCACTTAAGGATAAGGGTTTGTATGATCCCTCGTTAAATAAGGTTTCTAAGGCGGTATCTTTTACAATAATTGTTGGATAAATACGTGTTGTATCTGCACCTAAGTTAATAATATCATTTGCAGTTTGGATACTGCGTTCTTTGGTATCTGTAGGTAAACCAATCATCATTTGTAAGCCTAATTCCATACCATAGCTCTTGATGAGTTTAGCAGCATTTTTTATGGCATCAAAATTATGACCTCGTCCTGATTTTCGTAAAACTTCCTGATTTGTTGATTGTGCTCCTAATTCAATGGCTATTACTCCATATTTGGCCAATAAATCCATGCGTTCAACATCAATATAGTCCGGTCGGGTAGAGAGGCGAATGCCTTGTATGGAGCCATCTTTAATAAACGGTTGTGCGGCTTTTAAGTAGGCTTCTTGCAAGTCAATGGGAATACCAGTGAAGCTACCTCCAAAAAAAGCCAACTCAATAGTTCGGCCATCATTCATACTGCTTAAATACATTTTTATGGTATCAGCAATATCTTCGGGTGCAGGTACATCAATTTGGCCAGATATTTTGCGTTGGTTGCAGAATACACATTGATGGGGACAAGCCAATTCAGGAATGAAAATAGGAATATTTGAATGCTTCTTTTTAGCCATTTATCTTATTAAATAGTGCACAAAGCTACATGGATAATTTTTCCCGCACAAATAGAAGCATAAAATGTTGCAAATGAAGATTGTTTTACGATAAACAATATCAATTATCACAAGTTTATATTATGGTGTTTGGTTATTAATAAATAAGATATGATTGTAAAACGCGGGATGAATTTAAAACAGGCCATGAAATGGTCGGGACATCATGTGATTTGGTTATTACTTTGGTCTTCTTCAGTGGCTTTTTTATATGTATATAACTTGATAGAGGTGAAGTTACCATGGTTACCTATCTCTATAATTGGTACTGCTGTTGCATTTTATGTGGGTTTTAAAAATAATAGTGCCTATGATAGAATGTGGGAAGCTCGCAAAATATGGGGAGGTATTGTAAATAGTAGTCGTTCGTGGGGAATGTATGTGGATGGTTTTATTACTAATCAATTTGCAGATGCGTCTCTATCAGATATGGAAATAAAAATTGTAAAAAGCAGATTGATATATCGGCATATTGCATGGCTTTATGCGCTAAGAAGCCAATTGCTAGTTAGTACAGAATGGGAGCATATTAATCAAAATATCTTATATCGCATATCATCACAGTTAATGCAGAAAAACTATGGGCTTGGTTTGGTGGAGGATGAGCTTACGGGTGATGAATTACAACGGTTTTTGCCAAAAGGGGAGCACGATTGTTTGTTAAATGCTTCTAATACGGCAACTCAAATTATTAATGAGCAATCCAGAGACATAAGAACGCTGAGGAGCGATGGGTTAGTTGACGATTTTAGGCATATGGAATTATCTAAAACACTCTCTGCTTTTTACGATCATCAGGGTAAAGCGGAAAGAATTAAAAAGTTTCCTTTGCCTAGACAATACGCTAATCTTAGCCGCATTTTTATTGGAATATTTATCTTCTTAGTACCATTTTCGATGATACCATCATTAATGAATTTAGGAACTTGGGGAGCTGCAATTTCTGTTATGATGACTGCCTTAATCGGATGGGTTTATATAATGATGGAAATAGTTGGGGATTACTCAGAAAATCCTTTTCAAGGAATGGCCAATGATATACCCATGTTATCGCTTTGCAGAACTATTGAAATAGATTTATTGGAGATGCTAGGTGAAACAGATTTACCCGCTCCTATAAAACCGAAGAAAGGTGTTTTAATGTAGGGTGCCTAAAGTTTGAAGTTATTGAGTATTGCTTGTAATGCCTCTATTAAATAAAGCTTCAGATCCATATGATAAAGCTATATGATTTTTAAACAAGAAAAGCGATAAACAAACTCTGTTTACCGCTTTTACTTATTCTGCTAATGCAGATTATTTTTTACCTAGCATATTGGCAAATTCAATCCAAAGGTTGTCCTCCTTAGGCGTTTTTGCTGTTATCACGATAGGTTCTTTTTTAACAGGGTGCATAAATTCAACCTTGCGTGCGTGTAGGTTAATTCCGCCACCTTTAAGAGAGCGAGCAGCACCATACTTTAAGTCGCCTCGTATCGGACAGCCTATTTTAGCAAGCTGACAACGTATTTGGTGGTGACGTCCTGTTTCTAAATCAATTTCTAATAAGTGGTAATTAGCAGAACTTGATGCCAAACGATAATTTAAAATCGCTTCTTTCGACTTCTTTTTTTGTTTATCATAGGCGCTAGATCTATTTTTCTCTTCATTTTTAATCATGTAATGCACCAATCTGCCCGAATCTGATTCCGGTAGCTGTTTCACCACTGCCCAATATGTTTTCTTTATCTCTTTATCCAAAAACATTTTGCTCAAACGCGTGGCTGCTTTACTAGTTTTTGCAAACAGAACAATACCACTCACAGGTCGATCGATTCGGTGTACGATACCCAAATAAACGTCGCCTGGTTTTTTGTATTTCTTTTTAATATATGCTTTAACCTTATCACTTAAGGCTTCATCGCCTGTTTTATCTCCCTGAACTATTTCTGAGTTTCTTTTATTGACGGCAATAATATGGTTGTCTTCGTATAATACTTCTATATCCATTTTTTGAAATTTAATTAATCGCAAACAATGTTGGGTTACAACAATTATTTACCAAATCAATAGCTGTGTTTAATATTGCTCGCGTTCGCTAGGGAAATCAACAGCTTTAACGTCTTCTATGTAATTACCAACAGCACCTGATATTTCGGCAAACAGGTTATGATATCTACGTAAAAAACGTGGTGAAAATTCGTGAGTTACACCTAACATATCGTGCAATACAAGTACTTGTCCATCTACGCCGCTACCAGCACCAATACCAATAATAGGAATGGTTAATTGTTCTGCTACTTTAGCAGCCAATTCAGCAGGTATCTTTTCTAAAACAATCGCATAGCAACCGGCTTCTTGCAATAAATGTGCATCTTCAATTAACTTTTGCGCCTCTTCTTCTTGCTTGGCTCTAACAGTGTAAGTACCAAATTTATGAATAGATTGAGGAGTTAAACCTAAGTGGCCCATCACAGGTATCCCAGCAGAAATAATTCGTTCTACCGATTCCACAACCTCTCTACCACCCTCAAGTTTAACCGAATCGGCAGCAGTTTCTTTCATAATACGTATGGCAGAAGTTAGTGCTTCTTTTGAGTTACCTTGGTAGGTACCAAAAGGCATATCAACAACAACTAAAGCTCGCTCAACAGCACGGACTACTGATGCACCATGATAAATCATATGATCTAAAGTAATTGGGAGGGTAGTTTCGTAACCCGCCATTACATTGGATGCTGAATCACCAACAAGTATTACATCAATACCTGCTGAATCAACTATTTTAGCCAATGAAAAATCATAGGCTGTTAACATTGCAATCTTTTCTTTATTATGTTTCATCTCACTTAATACGTGAGTAGTCACCTTTTTTTGGCGACTCATAGCTACTGACATAATCTGTACTTTAAATATTTGAAGCCGCAAAGTTATAAAAATGTATCTATACTAAATCATATCCATTGTAAATGTGCTTTAGTAAAAGTTTTTTTAACTAATTGGGCGACTTTTATTGCTTTCCTATATCTTTGCGCACTCAAAGCTTGGTACATGATTAAAAGATTATTATTTACAATATTTATTTCAGTAGTTGCGATTGTTGGAGCCACTGCCCAACCTCTGCAAGGTGGCGAACATCTGGTTAAATTAGGTTTAGGTGTGGCATCTTTGCCTAAGCATCAGTATACTTCAAAAACGCCATCGTTTACAATGTCGTATGAAAAAAATGTAAGTGAATTGATTGGGGTAGGGCATATTAGCGCAGGTGGTTTAATATCTGTTGCCAGTTCTTATTTAGACTATTGGTCTGATGACAATAAATATACTCAGGGTAATAATTTTACAACTTTTGCTGCAAAGGGTGTGTATCATTTTGATTTGGTAGAAATGACCGATGACGTTAAATGGAATAAGTTTGATGTTTATGCAGGTGCCATACTGGGTTTTACCCTTAAGAGAGGTCAAAACGACCAGAATGAGGATAAGGTAAAGAAAGCCTATTTTGCTAGTGATATTTTTGTAGGAGCACGTTATAACTTCTATGAAAAACTCGGCGTTTTTATGGAGTTCGGTTACGGAGTTGCCTATTTTAAAACAGGCTTAAGCATTCAGTTTTAGAATTTAAAATTTTTAACCAACTCGTTTAAATTTAGGGCCAATAGGTTTAATTCAGTACTGTTTTTTTGCATAAAATCAGCAGAATTAGCATTGTCTTGAGCTATGCCCGATAAATTATTACGTGCATCACTTGCCTGGTCAATAGCCGTTTTAAGCTTATTACCTACTTGCAATACTTCATGTGCTAGTTTAGCGGATAATTCAATATCGGGTATCATTTTTTTATAAGCTCAAGAAATGTTGATATAGTTTATTAAAAGAAAAACCCTGAGCAAAATGCCCAAGGCTTTAGATATAGGGTTATTTTCTGAAATCAATATTACTCATCCTCTAATTTCCAAGTTCGTACCCAATCAACTTTCATAGTGTTGATGGCATCGTTCTGTAAATCTTCCTTTAAAGCTAATCCGCCTAGCCAATTAAAATCGCCAGTCCATAAATCAAAAATGATTTCTAATTCTCTCGTAAATTCACGTGCTTCGTAAATGGTACCATCATTATGCTCACCCACAACAACGCTACCAGCAGGTTCTCCGTTAAGATAAAATTGTATATTTTTAGAATCCTTCCACCATACCCCAAAGGTGTGATAATCTTCATTCCATTTAACTCCTTTTTTAGGATTAACATCCGATAAACCGCTTTGGTTAAAGTCGCCTTTGTTTCTAATCTCCACAGGTGTTAGGTCAGAGTTAGCATGAAAATACTGCGAGTTCATTTGCATAGGGAAGTCGGGCTGACAGTCACACGAAGGTTTGGAGTTATTTTCAATAATATCAATTTCGTCTCTGTTATTGATATCTCCGTTGTTTAACCAATAGGTATTATAGGCCGAAATATGTGCCGCTTTAATGCTGGCCTCGGTATACATTGGGTAGCTAATTTTTGTTCTAGAATGTATACGTGCTGTCTGAAACCATCGATCCTCAGGATTACTTTCGTTAAGCGTAGCTTTAATCCAAAGGTTACCATCAGCTACACCAGAGTTTGCTGTACCGTTTGACATAAATACCGGAGGATCATAGTTCCAAACAGAACGAAACCACTTGTTGTTATCCCAACCACTTTCAAATTCGTCGGACATGTTATCTTGTTTCACCCATACTTTACCTTCTGGCGTGGTGTTGTTTATTGATACAAATGAAGGAAAATTAGGATCGATATTTTCAAAATCTTCCTCAGTTAAATCATTCCTTTTTACAGTTACTTTAACGCTTGCATAAGCTTCTTTGCCATAACTATCTGTTAGTCGGTATTTGAATACATCTTCACCAATGTAATCGGTATTTGGAATATACTCAAAAATACCATCGTTAAGGTGCGTAGCCGTGCCGTTTTCTGCTTTGGTTAGTAAGCTGTAATCGTCACCTGAACTTCCGTTACCACCAATGTCATCGTTGGTACTAACATCTACTTGATTTGCACTTCCTTGGGTACTGTTTTTTAAAACCATTAAGGAGTTATCGTTCGCTTCAGGTTCAAAATTATTAACCTCATTAGTATCGCCGCATGAAGCAAGCATTGCCGTTGCTGCAATAATGCATAACAGTAAATTAATGTTGCTTATAAATCTCTTTCTCATCCTATCCTAATTAAAATCATTAATAAAAAATGTGTGTAATTCTGATGGAATAAAATTAGCAAAGCAAGTTGCAGTGTTGGTAAAGCTTAGCTAGACATAAACTAGTCAAGATAAACTTTTTTTTAAGCTGAGGTTTGTGTTTGAAATAGCATGTTATCAAATACCGCTTGTTGCTATAAATACCTTTTTAGGAGATGTATTATAAGGGTGGGGAATTGTATTTTATTGGTGGGTAAAGTAATCAGATTAGGAAATGATTGAAATAGATGAGGAGAGAGGCATAAAGAAAAAGTGGCGATACTTTTTTCAAACTCTTCATTTAAGAAAATGAACCTAAGGTGGCTCACTTAAATTACCTTATCAAGGTAACTGTTAATTTTTTAAAACACGATCTCTTTCGTTTTGTAACATACCAACAGTGTTTTGTAATTGATGTAATTAGCTTCTGATTTCACTAGGTGTATACCCAAATTGTTGCTTAAAAGTTCGGCTTAAGTGTGAAGTGCTATGAAAACCAAGCTCGTCACTTATTTCAAAAATAGATTTACTAGAATATTTAATTAAGCGGTTAACTTCTTCAAGTCTGTGCTGGTTGTAAAACTTTTTAATGGGCATTCCGAACACAGCTTTAAACGAACGTTGAAGCTTAGAATAGCTCATACCATACTTTTCACTCAACTCCTCAACGTTCGGTAACTTTGAAAAATCTTGCAATAATTCTTCCTTTACTTCGTGCATCTGCGAAAAGTCGTTCGGATGAATTTTCTTTGCTACTATAGCACTGTCATCACCTTCAATTAATACAAAAAGGCGAGCTATTATTTCGTAAGCACGTGCATACATAATAGGCTTAACCAAATCTTTATTGTGCATGTGCATAACAGCACTGCGCACTAGCGATTCTATTTCGGGTGGTAAGCGGTAATAGAAAAACCAATCTTTCTCGTTATTTAAAATGTTCATAAGCTTTGAGCCTCGCCTCTCTATGGGAGTCCAATTATTTATAAACTGCAAAGGCACGCGAATAGACATCCACTTGATGGTTTTATTTTTTGGAAACCTAAGCTGAAAGGGTTTATTGGCATCGTAAATAAAAATACCTTCTGAGTTCCCCATATCAGTACTCTCTCCTTCAAATCCCCCATGAAACCCTATACGAACTGCAACAATTCGTTCATCTTCCTTAGGCCTATTAATTATCTTAATGGGTTTATTTAAATTATAATTGCCAATGGATATAATACATTTGTTAGGATATGTAAATAAACTCACATTAACCTTACCCAAATTGTTATTTAAAGTAAAGTGTGTTCCATCCCATTCTCCGCCATAGAGCTCATTAAGTTTTTCGAAAAAATTATTAGGTTGCTGTTCTATGGTATAAAACTCTAAAGCTGAATCTTCACTCATACGTGTAGCTTTTTAGTTAACTAATATTACTTGCAATGTAATGCTTTGTGCACTTATACCAAAAATATCGTTAACTGATTGAAAATATTTTTTAGTTCTACCATAACTGGTGTTTTGGGTAACTCCAAACTTCGATACCGTTTTATACAACAGCTTGCCTGTTTTGTACAAATATTAGGCTTGTTATAACTGTCCTTTGGCATAGTAATAGGTAAGTGAAGGGTTCACATTACTTATCAACCGGGAGTACAAAAGACACAATTATGAAAATAATAATAACAACAATAACATTTCTACTTATTGGTTTGAGCACCTTTTCTCAAAATGTTAAAAACGATAATACTGAAGAAAACAAAGTAGAGTTAGATGAAAATGGGCGTCGTGTATTTGACGATGAGAAAGAACGTAAAGGTGTAAAGTACAACTTTGTTCCTATGCCATCATATGATCCTTCGGCAAAATGGGGTATTTCTTTAATTAACATGCTTAATTACTATCCTAGTGAGGGCGATTTAGTTTCACCACCTTCATCATCTGCATTATTTATGCAAATGACTACCAATAAAAGCTATATGATTGGTGTAAATAACAAACTATTTTTAGCCAAGGATAAGTGGCGAATTAGTGCAGGTGGATTTTATGGCAGTATAAATCAAAATATGCTATTGTCAGGTAACCCTACAGATCCTACAGTTGCCCCTTCTATCACTGATGTAACTGCGAATGTTGCTATAGCTAATGTTATGCTTGAACATCAGGTATTATCTAACTGGTATTTAGGTGTTGGATATATGTATAATGGCCGAAAAGTATTTGGACAAACCGATGAGGCTGATGATCTACTTAATGCCAATGGTTTTTCTGAAGATTTTGTACATACAAATGGGGTACGTTATAGCACATCGTACGATACGCGTGATAATATCAATTATCCATACACCGGTATATGGGCTAGCATAACCATGGATCAGATGATGGGCGATGAAAGTCAAAATATTTTAATGGCAGATTATCGTCAGTATTTCACTTTGGGTGATAATGTAAGTAATGTACTAGCTATTCATGGTTCAGGTAGATTTGTATCGGAAGATGCATCGCGCAACTTTTGGTCCTCGTACGGAAGATCCGGGAAAACAGTACAACGAGGTTACGAACAAGGACAATATATGGATATGAACCTGGTAAACTTCGAAATTGAATTCAGAAAAGAAACCCCTTGGCTAAATCACAAGTTAGGCTTTGTAGCAGCCGTTGGAACAGGTAAAGTTTTTGGTAACGATAACCATGAGAGTGGTGTTTCAACAAGTTTCACCAATGCAGAGTGGTTGCACATGGCAAATGTAGGAATCAGATACCGCCTGCTTCCTTACGAACGACTCAACTTGAAATTTGACTATGCCAGAGGAAAATCTGGAGGCGTATTTTATTTCGGAATTACTGAAGCTTTCTAAGCCTTAAGGTACCCATATCTACACATCATTAATTGAAATATTCAATTTACACAATCATTTAATATGAGTAGAATAGGGTACATAATAGTTCTTTTTCTTCTAATAATATTGGGAATGCCGCTAACAGCGCAGCTAAGCAACCAAGGCCGATTATATTACATTGCACAAACACCTATAAATAGACCAACGTGGAGTTGGGATAACAAAAAATTACAACAATGAATAAGTTTAGAATAATAGCAGTAGCGGTAGTAGCTTTTTTCAGCATTAACCTACTTCACGCACAAAGCGAGCAAGACGAAATTGCGCAAAAATTACAGAATCCTTTGGCTAAAATTATAGCCTTGCCTGTACAATACAATTTTGGTAACGGAGTTCCAGGTTACGAAGGTTCTACATTTACAGCATCTTTTCAGCCTATTGTGGCTCAAGATTACGGAAACTTCAGTATTGTTCACCGTGGGGTATTTGGGGCATCGTACCTACCACAAACAACAAGTGGAAGTAGTGAAACATACGGTATGACCGATTTAAATTACTCCTTCTTTTTAGCACCCAAAAAGAAACTAGGTAAAGTAGCTTGGGGAGTTGGTCCGTCTATTGATATGCCAACCGCAACAGATGCAATGCTAGGAAGCGGAAAATGGAGTGCCGGTGCAGGTGTGGTAGCTGTATACCAAAATAAAAGATGGACACTTGATATGGTGCTTCGTCAAACTATGTCGTTTGCAGGAGATAACGATAGAGCTGATGTAAACCGTTTTGTTGGACAAACTTTAGTATCCTACGGATTGGGTAAAGGATGGGTAGTTACCACTTTCCCTACCATTACGGCCAATTGGAATGCTGCTACAGGGCAACAATGGACAGTGCCTGTTGGTGGCGGTGCCAGCAAGTTGGTCTTCTTAGGCAAGCTACCCACTCAATTTGGAGTACAATATTACGAGAATGTGGTTCGCCCTGATTACGTGGGTAAAAGCGAACTTCGATTTACAACAACATTCGTATTCTCTAAATAAAACAGCACTCAATATATCTCATAACTAATTATAGAGCGAAAGTAAATCAGCAGATATTTACGCCACAACAATATACCAGCTTACCCAGTAATAATGTTTTAAGAACAGCATTACTTTATAGCAATAGAACCCTCGTTACTTTAATCGTAACGGGGGTTTCTTTTATCCAAAACTAGTACTATGCAAAAACAAATTCTCAGCTATTACACCCTCGTTCGGCATTAATTGACAAAACTTGCAAATGGGCTTACCTTATACGGTATGTATTCACTTAATAGTAATATCATGAAAAAGATGTCGTTTATTTTAATTGCTTTTATGTTGCTTTTGCCACTTATAGAAGCTCAGAACACCACCATACACCATTACCGAAAAGTGGCTCCCGATAACATGAAAGAATTTTTACATAGAGCCGAAACCTATTGGAAGGTATTTGCCGAAAAAGAAATAGAAAAAGGAAACCTTTTGTTTTTTGCTGTACTCGTTAAGGTTGGCGGGAATGAGGATATTCAGCATTCGCCCAATGTTTTAATAATAACCTCCGTTAAAGATATCGATAACGAAATTAAATGGATGGAGGTAAAGGATTTATTCCCCGATGTACCTATGGAAGACATTCAGGTGCACTCCTTAAGCACACGGGTTTCGAGTATTTATTTACGAGATTTGGACAACCATATACAAGGAAGTTCAGTTAATCCGGATACCGACTTTAAGTACGCCAAGTTTAATTATTTCAACTCCACAGACACCTGGAAACACCTTACATTTGAAGCCGAAGTTTGGAAACCGATGCTTAAAAAAGCGATGGACGATGGAAAAGCAACCATGAAGGGCTGGGGGCATTCCCTTATCCTAGCCCCTGAAACGCCAACATTTCAGTACGGTAGCGTTTCGTACGATTTGTTTTCTTCAATTAAAGATGCCTATGGCGATTTGTTTACCGATGATGTTGAAATGCCCGAAGGAATTTGGGATGATTATATAGCCAACAACCCCAAGCCCAAAGCAACTTACCTGTTTAAAATAATTACCGTTGTTTCGGCCAATTAGCCATTACTAAAATACCAGAGCCGTAACTTAAAAGTGCGGCTCTTTTTTTACACCAAATCAAATCTAGCAATACTTCCTAAGTATTATGATGAGGGGCTTCCCCTGCGGGGCGCGCTTTTCGCTATATCTTTTTATCGCCATTGAGGGCTCAAAAAAGGATGCCGCTGCAATCGCTAAGCCGGGCAAGGCATAAACCATACAGCCGCTAGTGCTTCCTTAGCAGGTCTATTTAGTTTCTATTTAAATACCATATGCCAATGCATTAAGTAACATATTACAAAAGCAAATAACTTTTTATTTTCTACTTTCACACAGGAAAATACCCAGACTAACTATTATGTGGTTATAAATTGCGATTTAGGGAAATTAGCGCCTATCATAAATAGATTATAAAAATGAATAAGAAAAATATAAGCTTTGATGGTATAAATTTGTACATAACACTAGAAAGCGAAGTTAAGAAATGGGTTAGAATTGTGCTTGTCTCAGCTAATATTGCAATTTATTCCTTAATTATTTATGGTATGCTTAGTATCCCAGAAGATGAAATAAATACCTTCATATTGCCAATCTTCGGATTCTCAGCAATTATCTTCTTTACCCTCACTTGGACTACAGTCTGGAATATATTTGGCAAAGAACAATTAACAATTAATCATAAATCCTTTAATTCTCAAAAATCATATGGTTTTTTTCAAACCAACATAAAGACAATAAAAACAGAATATGGTATTTCGCTGAGTTTTGAAGATGAATTCTCTTATGACGAGAAACAGCTAGGAGCAATTCATTTTTACAAATACACCGAGATTTATCTTTCTGAATTTATTTATAAAACAACAATTAAAACAGATATAAAAACCTTCGAAGAAATTAACTCAGTACTGGAAAATATTTATAATAAAGTTGACACTGTGGAATTGACAAAAGAAATTAATTTAAACTAAAATTGCACATAACACATTGCCATGCTGCATGGTGGGTTTAGTGGTGCACAAGTGTGGATTAGTAGTAAATTTATAAATTATATAGAAAAAGAGATGAAAAGAGGAATCTTACTAAATATAGTTTTACTATGTATTTTTAATACTGTAATTTTTGCGCAGTCTAACTTTAATAATTTTTTAGAATCATTTAAAGAGTATAAATGGGAGGAGCTTATAGGTCCTTCTGAGTATCTTACTACTCAGGATACAATTAATTACGAGTATGCAAACAAAAATATGTGGCATGAGCATCGGACAATAAGAAGGGAAACTAAAGGATTATCATATGCTACATCAGCACTTCATATTAGAATAAAAGGGGGACAGTACGCTATGTACCATCATGGATTTCATGGATTATATGATAACGGTATAAAGATGTCGGATGGATTTGTTAAATACAATTTGTACACCATTGGAAAGGTATATTTATCTGACAGTATTGTCTTATTAATACTTAAATACAATTATTATGATCCAGAGGATATGGTTCTTCAATTGAAGCATTCACATTTAGGTTAGCAGATGAGCAAATGGTATCAGCAATCAATCTTAATGAAATAGCACAAACATTTGTAGAGAAGGATATGACAATAACTTCTTATGAGTCTTATGATGTTCCAACAGATGATCTAGAATACGATGAAGGTTATATTAGATATAAGTGTAAAAAAGTTTATGCGATTGATGATGATGGTTATTTTAACCAAATTCTTTTCGAAGAGATTGAAAAAGAAGGGGCTTTATATTTAGCAAAAGTGAACGACCTTGATGGGTGGACAAATGTGCGCGAATATCCTAATATTAATTCGGATATTATTTATAAAGCGATTCATGGCAAATATGTTTATGTTGAGAAATTAAAAGACTCAGATTGGTGTAGAATTCTATCTTATAAAGAATCAACGGACAATAAAAAAACTGGTGGGTATATTCATTTAAGTAGGGTTAAAAAAGTAAATATGTAATTTCTGTTAATCATAGCACCGCAGTAATAAAGTATAAGTTCGGTATAAGGTCTTGCTTGTTGTATCTGTACAAAACTTATATTTTCAGCATTTTTATTTAGTTGGCCAGAGGCCTGATGAAAACATTGAAGCAAGGTTTGTTCGGTAGCAATCGTATAGAAAAAAACTTGTATTTCAGGATTTACTTTATATTTAACCATCGTTATATCAAAAGTAGAGTACCTATTTAAACTAAAAATCAATATTTTATTAAAAAAATTTAAACCTCAAACTAATGAAACAACTTTACATTTTAAGTATGCTAGTTCTTGCAAGTCTTGTTGCCGAGGCACAGTATACAATAGGGCAAACCACAACCGGAATGACTCAAAATATATATGGGCAGGGGTTTAATCCTTCTGTTCAAGGGTATGGGTCCGGAGATATAATTAGCGACGATAAGGTTTCTATGGTAAACCTTAAATTTATGCTTGATGATACACCTCCCGAAGTACTCTATATTTATGAGACAATGCCGCAAGATGAAGCGAGTTTGATGAATGGCTCTGATGGTAAAATAATAGCTCAAAGTCATAGTTTTAAACAAGAATCATATTGGTATACTGAATATAAATTCGAAGGTTTAACACTATCAAAGGATAAAGAATATTATGCTCTGTTTCAACAAGTAGTTGTGTGTGAAGTTGGAGGTGGAAGTTACAGTGGTGGATCTATTTATAGGGTAGCTACAGATGGTAATTTTAACACAACGGATTATGCTAATGCTAAGTTTTTGGCTTCGTTTGAAGCAGTAAATAATTCAATGGCAGCCATAACTCATTTTAGTGTAGCCTCACAGCTTGGTGCAACAGAAATTGATAGTGATGCAAAAACAATTCATATGTTGGTTGAAGCGGGTAGCGATTTATCGTCAATATCAGTAAGTAACCTACAGTTTACAGAAGGGGCTATGTGCACACCAACTCAGCAAGAGTATGACTTTTCGAGCGGACCTGTAAGTTTAACACTAACATCTCCTGATAATACAACAAGTGTATGGAAGGTGTCAGTCTCTCTAAGTGAGTCTACTAATTATAAAAATCAGGTTAATACAGAATTATCGATCTCGCCTAATCCAACAAGTGGAGATGTAATTATTGTAAGCACTAATAATACAGGACTTATTGAGGTATATAATATGACTGGTAGCAAAGTAAAAACAATAGTTTTACAGGGAGTTACCACCAAAGCCAACATTAGTGATTTACCTAAAGGCATATATATGTTTATTGAAGATGGTAAAAAAGCCATTAAAATTGTAAAGAAATAACACAATTATATCATTATAAGGCGCTCTATAATTTAATTTATAGGGCGTTTCTTGTTTTTATAATAGAGGCCAGATGCTTGATGAAAACTAAGCGCGACGCTTGTTTCCCAATAGTTTGTGCTTGCTAAGCTATGCTTCGGGTATAGGTAGGCATTGCTACATGCTTGGTAAGTGATTGCTTGATGCTTGGTAAGGCTTGCTCCGGGATAGGGTAAGGCTTGCTCGGGGTATAGGTAAGCTTTGCTTTGGGCTTGGTGAGCTTTGCTCAGGGTATGGGTAGGCTTGCCCGACCTATATTTATTGGCTTTTAAGAGCTATAGCAATAGTATTAAAACTACACTTAAAAGTAAGGTTGCCATTAATTGGCTATTTTATTTTGAACTATCAGATATAGTTACTTATTACAACATTAGTATTAAGTGGTAAACAGATGCACCAAAATGTGTTATTGTTAATGAAGATTAGAGCTTTGTATTGTGTAAAATTTTTGAACGTGAATATATTGTAATCATTGCAAATTGATATTTTGTCGATTTCCATGATTTTTAAAGGACTTGTTAGTCCTGTTTGGAGGCATTTAGAGAGTGCTTCTTTAGCAATCCATAATTGCAAATGCACATTATCTGATAGGTAAGTTTTGCCAATGCTTAACTCGTTATATGTAAATTGGCTTTTAGTAATATCTTGAAAGTTATGGTTGTTATCTTCGATGTCAATTGCCATTGGATGTGCTTTTGGAAAAACCAAGGCGTAAACCATACTCTTTGAATGAGATATTGAGCATTCCCAATTTATTAGATCAGGGTGGCATAATATGGGTTGTCCAAATATGCCTTTGTTGATTAAAACATCAGTCATTGAAATATTAAATACCTTTTGAATAATGTACTTTACTGCCCAACGCCCGTGGATGAAATTAGTTTTACTACTTAATTTAAGTTCTTGATATAATAAGGTTTCCTTGGTATGTAATACTTCTTTTACATTAAGTTTTTCAGAAGATATGTTGAATTGAAAAGAGAAGGCATTATTGTAGTGTTTACCAGAACGGTATAGAGAAAATTGTTTTATCGTTTTATCCATTATTATTACTGGTTTAAAAACAAAGGGGTCAATCAATTGACCCCTTTGACATTGTTTGACTTTAATTTTTACACAAGTTCTTTAATTAAACTCTTTTCAAGAGTTTCCATTATAAAGTCCTTATTTCTTGATAAAAACCAGTGGTCTCCATTAAGTGTATGCATCTTAAAGTTATTATCGGTATGGCGTGCCCATGGTTTCATTTCTTCAGGTAACACCACCTCATCTTCTTTAGCTGCAAAAGCCGTAATTGGCCACTCAAAGTTTTTCTTGTCTTCGTATTCGTAACCCATAATTAGCTCCATATCCTTACGCATAATAGGTAATATTTGACGTACAAAATTTTCATCGTCGATGTACGACATTAATCCCATTAGTTTTGCTTCTGAATTTGTTTCATCTGCTGTTTCATGAATCGTATCACGATCGTTACGCCATGTTGGGGTTAAATGCGCAGATATTGTTCCAGATACAAAGAAGTGCTCAGGATGCAAGTTATGTTTCTCTCTTAAGCGATGTTGCAACTCATATGCTAAAATACCTCCGAAACTGTGTCCGTAAAAAGCAAATGGTTTATCGAGATAAGGTAGAATTTGACGCTCTAAGGCATCTATTACATCAAAGAATTCTGTAATATTTGCTTCATCTTTTCGATTTTCACGTCCAGGTAACTGTACTGCAAATACATCAATCTCTGGGTTTAATTCGTACATGAAGTGATTGTACATTGAGGCACCTGCACCTACTGGGTGAAAACAGAATATTCGCATATTGGCATTGTCTTCGCGTTTACGGTGTACAAACCATTTATCGCCAAGGATTTCTAAATCTTCTGTTTCTTCAATTCCAGAAATGTCTGTGGCTACTTCTGGTGCATTAGATGTTGACTCTTGTGCTTCATTAGCGAAACCTAAAAGTAAATCATTGGCTAATTCTATTAACGAAGGACCTTTTGCAATCTTCATTAACGGGTAGTTCACTTCTAATTTTTGCGAAATCCAGTTTCTAACCTGATTTTGCATTAACGAATCCAATCCCATTTTTGACATTGGTGTTGGTATATCAATTTTATCAGGAGAAGTTCCTAATATTTTTGCCAATGCGTTACGCAATTGTTCTTGTAAAAATTCAGCTTGTGTATCAGCACTTGTTGCCAATACCTGATCTTTTAACGAACCACCTGCACCAGCGCTATCACTAGCATCAGAATTCATTAACTCAGCAAAGCGATTATCTGTTGCTAATTGTGGGAAGAAATCCTTAAAACGTTTAAAATCAAGATTAGCCACCATTCGTTGTGTACTTCTCTGAAGAATAATTTTAGAGAAGGTTTCTCTAATTTGTTTTAAGGTTAACATTGTCCAACCCTGTGCTTCTAACACGTCAATAACCTGACCACCATCTTTCGACATTCCTGCATATTCGCCCAAAACACCTAAGTTTACTGAGTTACCAGCCATGCCTAATGATTGACGGTAAGTTGCTAATCGATCTAAGAAATTATTTGCCGATGAATAGTTTGCCTGTCCAGGTAAACCAAATACTGCAGATATTGAAGAGAACGATAAGAAGAAATCCATCTGATGATCTAACGATGCTTTATGAAGCGCCCAAGCACCCATTGCTTTAGGGTTATAAACACGCATAAACCTATCTGCATCTAAATTAGGCATTGTACAGTCATCTAACACAGCAGCAGAATGTACCAAACCTTTTATAGGAAACGCAACGCTATCGAATATTGATTTTAGAGCCGTCTCGTCGGTAATATCTACTTTTGGTAGCTGAACTTTTACATTTAGCGATTCCATGTAAGCAATTACTTTACGGTCGTAATCTGATTTTGCTCCAGAGCGGGATAATAAGATTAATTCTCCAGCGCCGTTTTCGGCCATCCATTTAGCTACTTGTAATCCAAAACCAGAAGCACCTCCTGATATTACGTATGCTGCATTGTTCTTAAACTGCAACTCATGAGGAGGCATAACATCTACCAACTCGTCGCCCATGGTTACAACTACTTTACCAATATGACCTACTTTTGATAGGTATTTTAATGCGGCACCAGCCTCAGCAACTGGGAATAACTGTAATGGGTGACCTGTTACTTTTTCCTCACTAAAAAGAGAAGTTACTTCAGCATATAAACGTTTCGCCAACTTTTTCTTTTGAGCCATTAAACGGTCTAAATCGACTACGTGGAATGAGATATTCTCACCAAAGCGTTTTAATGGTAATTTGCTATTGTCGTAAATATCTGCTTTACCTACCTCAACAAAAGTTCCAAATGGTGCCAAACATTTAAACGATTGGGTAATGGCTTTACCCGTTAATGAGTTTAAGACGATATCAACTCCTTTACCATTGGTATCTGCCATTATTTGATCGGCAAATTCTAATGTTCGTGAGTTGTAAATATTTTTTATACCTAGTTCGCGTAAATATTCACGTTTCTCGTCGCTACCTGCTGTGGCATAAATTTCAGCCCCAGCTAACTGTGCTAGTTGAATGGCTGCAATTCCTAAGCCACCAGTTGCGGCATGAATTAAGACTTTATCGCCTTTTTCCATATGCGCTAAGTGATTTAATCCGTAGTGTGCAGTTAAGAAAACAACGGATAAACTTGAAGCCAATTCGTGTGAGATATTAGTTGGTTTCTTTACAACGCAATGTGCAGGAGCTGTTGTAAGACCTGCTAAACAATTCGCAGCCCAAGCAATAACCTCGTCGCCTACTTTTAGGTCAGTAACATTTTTGCCCAAAGCTGTAATAACACCCGAACATTCTAGGCCAAGTGCTGAACCAGCAACACCACCAGCTACCGCTTCTTCTGATAAAATGCCCATGCCATTTACTACATCCTTAAAGTTAAGGCCAGCAGCACGAACGGCAATTTGTACTTCACCTTCTTTTGGTGCTTCAGTATTAAATGCACGTAATGCTAAACTATCCAACATTCCGTTTTCTTGCACTTCGGCACGATACGGTGTCCCGGATGCTTTTTGTTTTGTTGCAGCACGTGAATCTACAGTTTCACCATCTACAGCAACTAAACGACGCAATAATACGTCTTCGCCTCGGAATGCAAATTCAGTATCTTCTTCTTTGCTCTCTTGCGGTGTTAATATAGCAGAAACCAATTGCTTCGTTTCTTCAGATGTAGCATTTACACTTAAATCAGCAATGCGAACAGGTAAAAGAGGGAATTCATTTTTAGATACTCTTCCCATACCATAAATAGCAGCTTGTGCTAATTCAATACTTGTGTCGTTTGCTGTTACTTTTTCAGCACCACGTGTTACTAACCAAAGGTTATTGGTTAAATCGAGACCACCAGCAGTACGCAATAAATTTAAAGTACGCATGCAGAAGTCTTCTTGCGCCTTGCTAAATACTTCTAAACTATCAGAGGCATCAGTAGATAAATCGTTAGCCCATAAATATACTATTTGAGAGAAATCGCCTACGTGTTTAAATAATGCAGAGAAATCTTCTTGTAGTAAGGGGTTAATGCTGTAATTATTGTTGTTCTGTTTTTCAAAAGAAGTACCTGCATGTACTTCTACAATCTCAGCTCCTGCAACTTCAAGTTGAGTTGCAATAGATTTGTACAATTCTGATTGATCAGCAAAAATAATGTACTTACCAGTTGCCTTTTCGGGTGCTACAAATGCTTCTTCAGGATTAATCCATTGATATTCGAAACATGGTTTGTAAATCTCATGTTTACTTTCGCCACGAGATCCTTCAATGTACTTACCTTTAAAGCCTTGAATTTCGGCTACTAATGTTCCATCGGTATTAAAAACTTGGAAATCGCCACACACATATGCATCAGATGCTTCTGTTACAGTAACATGTGTAAATACTTTTTTGCCAGGTTTGGCAAACACTTTAAAACGATCGATTCCTACAGGTAAGTAAATTCCTCGTTTGGCATCTTGTTCATTCTTTTTTGCTGCAAATATGGTATGTAAACAAGCATCCAATACAGCAGGATGAATATTATATCGCTCTACGCCATACTCTATGGATTCGTGTAAAGTAACCTCTGAAAGAACTTCATCTTTACTGGTCCAAAGTCCGGTAATTGCACGGAAAGCATCACCGTATAATAAGCCTGCCCCTTTTAATTCATTATATAAAGGAACAATCGGCATACGACGATTTACACGAGCAATAACTTCTTCTAAGTTTGCTGCTTCAGAGTAGAATTGATCCCCTAAGGCATTTATCTTACCTCGCGAATGTTGTGTCCACTCAGCATCTTCTTGATTTCTAGGCTTAGTTGAAATAACGTAATCACCTTCTAATGAAGATATCTCTAAACGAACATGTGGCATCTCACCATCATCCGGAAGAAATAAGGCATTTTCGAAACGAATATCTTCTAGAAATCCAAAGTTATCAGCAAATGAAGCTTTACCTGCTGCTGTTGCAATTTCTAGGTGACCTGTTCCTGGAAAGATAATTACATCATCTACTTGGTGATCTAAAATATAAGGTTCTTCATTTTTATCTAACTGTATATCCCAAATGAAATTCCCTTTGTCTACATTTGAGTCTACTACACCGTTTAACATTGGGTGTATTTTTGTGCCAATACGCTTTGCTTTGTGTTCTTCTGTTTCGAACCAGAAAACTTCTTTTTGCCAAGTATAAGTTGGAACTTCTACTTTATGAGTTGCACCAGGACAAGCTTTAGCCCAATTAATTGGGTAATTTAGTGTATACAGTAAACCTAAGTTTTGCATAAACACTTGTTTCTCGGCCTCTTTACGACGAATTGATGCTACCAAGGCGCCATCAACTTTTGCGTTCTTTAATAAATCAACAACACCAGAAGCTAATACCGGGTGAGGGGCAATTTCTACAAATGTGTTAAATCCATCTTGTATCATTGCACTAACAGCATCTGTAAAGTAAACAGACTCGCGAACATTGGAATACCAATACTCTGAAACAAGGTGAGTTCCATCTTCTTGTTTACCAGTTACAGTAGAGTATAACGATTTGTTTGCCTTTGATGGTACAATATGGCGTAAGTCTGAAATTAATTCATCTTTTAGCGGTTCCATGTAGTGCGAGTGGAAAGGTACGTTCACACGTAAGAATCGGTGAAATATATCACGACTATCCAAACGTGCTGCAATTTCTTCCAATGGAGCTACATCTCCTGAAAAGGTTAACATTGTAGGCCCATTTATTGCGGCTATAGAAACACAGTGCTCTACACCAACAATTTCTTTTCGGGCTTCTTCTACAGTTAAAGCTGCAGCTAACATTTTTCCTTTACCTGTTGCTTTATCTTGACCACGAGAGCGATTAAAAATAACATCTACAGCTTGCTCTAGCGTTAATGCGCCTGATGTGTATGCAGCTGCTACCTCACCAATTGAGTGACCAACTACTCCCTCAGGAACAACACCAACTGATTTCCAAAGCTCCATTAACCCTATTTGGATTGCCATAATTGCAGGCTGTGCAATACGTGTTTCCGAAATACGAGAATCCTCTTCTGACTTTGATATTTCCTCAAGTAAAGACCAATCGGCTAGTTTTGAAAGAATCTTATCGATTCTATTAATCACATCTTGAAAAATAGGCTCAGAATTAATTAACTGACGCCCCATGGCAAACCACTGTGGTCCTTGTCCTGAAAATATGAATCCTACTTTTGGTTTGATACCTTGATCTTCGGCAACAACCATTCCTGGACGACTTTCATCATTTAAATAAGCCTCTAAAGCTTCAATTAAGTCTTCTTTACTTGCTACTGCAATGGTTAAACGATGCGTTAAGTTAGAACGCGTTTGTCCCAAGCTATAGCAAATATTCTGAAGGCTCTCCGTTGTTGCGTTTAAGAACTCAATATGCGCTTCTGCCATTTTGCGCAATGCTGAAGTATTCTGTGCAGAGATTGCGTATAATGAAATATCAGGCTCATGTGAAACTGATTCATCACGTTCTACCTTATTACTTTTGGGTTCATAGGCTTCAAGTACTGCATGGGCATTAGTTCCTCCAGCACCAAAAGAGTTTATTCCTCCTATTACTTTCTCCGATGGCCAATCCATAAGTTGTGTTGGCACTTTTAATTTCCATTCGTCAAACTTAATGGCCGGATTAGGATTGTTAAAGTGTAGGTTTTGTGGAATTTGACGGTTCTTAATTGATAAGGCCAACTTAATAATACCTGCAATACCTGCGGCAGCTTCTAAGTGACCCATGTTAGATTTTACAGAACCTATAATTAATGGGTTATTTGTATCGCGATTCTCAGCAAATACCTGACTGAATGCACTTGTTTCAATCGGATCGCCAACTTTTGTTCCTGTTCCGTGTGCTTCAACAAATCCTACGGTTGAAGGGTCTACACCTGCATTTTTATATGCTTGGTGTAACATACTAGCCTGAGCAGTTGGGTTTGGAACTGTAAAGCCGTCCTCTGTATATCCATCAGAATTAACAGCGGTACCTTTTATTGTTGCATAAACATCATCGCCATCAGCAATTGCTTTAGATAATGGTTTTAACATGATTACACCAACACCTTCGGAGCGTACATAGCCGTTACCGCTTGCATCAAATGATTTACAATAACCATCGGGACATAAGAAGTTACCTTTTGACATCATTAATGATGATTCAGGACGAATTATTAAATTGACTCCTCCTGCTAAGGCATAGTCTGATTCTCCGTTCCAAATTGCATTACAAGCCAAATGTACACCTACTAATGACGAAGAACATGCTGTATCTAATGTCATTGAAGGCCCTTTTAAATCGTATTGCCATGATAGACGGTTCGCTATTGAGGTTAAGGAAACTCCCATAGGAACATGTGGGCTTACATGGTTACGTTGGGCCTGAGATGCCTGAATGTCCCAATAATCGTTCATAAATACACCCATGTAAACAGCGGTGTTTGATCCTTTGAAGTTTTCTAACTTCATTCCTGCATCTTCCATTGCATTATAAGTTGCTTCTAAAAGCAATCTTTGTTGAGGATCAATTCTCTCTGCAGTTTTAGGAAAGATATTGAAGAATTCAGCGTCGAACTTATCTATGTCTTTGATAAATCCTCCTTTTTTTTGTTTAATCTTACCTGCTTTATCAGGATTAGGATCGTAAAATTCTTCGTTACTCCAGCGATCAGATGGCACATCTACAATGCCATTAAATCCCGATTTTAAAGCTTCCCAGAATTCTTTTGGTGAATTTACATCGCCTGGCAAACGGCAGCCGATACCAACAATTGCTATTGGTTCTTTTTTTTGATCAAAATGGTTCATTTAATTAATTAGTTAATGGTTTACTTTAATCTCTTTATTCAATATTATAGCAAGAATAAGACTATATAAACAAAGGTGCGTTTGTATAGTAAGAGTATTATGTTTTTAATTTTGAGTGATATTATGATATGCAGCCTAGTCGTGTTGACTTAGAGCCTAATATCTTTAAATTACTTTATGAATTGGCAAATTTGAATGAGAATTCTAAAGTAGGAATGATTCAATCTTCTCTGAATGTAGAAGATTCTGTTAAATAGTTGTGGATGTGTTAAGTCAAACATAGTATATAAAAGGTTGTGTTGTCAATAGATGACAGGTTTTAATTATGTTAAAAATTTTTATTATAACACTATATGATATGGAAATGTAAAGTTATGTTTTTTTTATGATAATTATAGGATTATTAAATATAGAATGTAGGAATGGTTGGTGTGTTATAACTAATGTTTTGATAATTATATTATTGGAAATACTATAAAATTGACATTTCCATTCAGTATAGCTTTAATGCTATTGCCCCCTATAAGGCTATGGGGTTTGCTCATTACTTACCAGCGGTATCTACGCTGCCCTAAATTCGCGCGATGGGAAGAAGATTTAGAAAGCAAAAAGTGATTAAGTAATAAGGCGAGCAAAGAAAATTTTAGTTGAGATAATAAATTCTTTTCCCAAGCTAATTATTGATTAGGTTATGATGGCGACTCATTCTTTTTTCACTAACGATGTTAAAAATCATCAATTATAGAATGGGTAGTAGAGGATTTTTTGAAAAATTGAGATAAAGCAGAAAATAACATCTATTGTGGTAAAGAGGGGCTTTATATAAAATTCGTATGTGAAGAACAGAATTTCACTCTTGAACAGTTTCACTACTACGAACAATTCTTCTATAATATCTGCCAATCCTTAGATAGTAAAACATACTACAAGAGCTTTGTAGGCGTAGCATCTAAAAATAAATTTTATAGAGAGAATGGTCTACTTGATATAAACTTTTACAATGCTCTATTTATAGAAGAGTCTTTTTTTTATAGATGTTTAACTCCTAAATCGGTATATGGCAAATGGCATACTAAGGAGCAATTGTTGTAAGCACTCTTTTATAGTATTAAGGAGTTAACCGATGAAGTATTAGAAATAATAGAGTTTCAGCATCCTATTGATATTACCAATACACAACACATAGAGAATATGCGAAGCTTACAAACCTTCTTAAGTGAGCACAATACTTATCTTGAGGATTAGTGATTTACCAATAATTATCTGTTCTCCCCCCCTCAGCGTAGCACCTCAGTAACAAAGTGTAAGTTCGGCATAGTATCTCGTTATTCCGAGGTACGAAGGAATCTTAAGTCGACAACAATAAATAAGAAAAACCAAAAGCAAAAAAAAAACAGGCATTACAGCTAAGCTTGAGATCGCTTCCTTCGTTGCGATGACGCAATATCGGAGCAGCCGCATCAACCAAGGCTCCCTAAGAGTCACGCTCGCTATATAAAGCCATTCGGGTATAGGTAAGCCTTGCTTTGGGCTTGGTAAGACTTGCTCCGGGATAGGATAGGCTTGCCCGACCTATATTTATTGGCTTCCGTAAAAAACTTAAACCCTATTGTATGGACTAGAAACTACCTTAATTAGCAATCAAAACGGTACTTTTGTATTCCGTAAACAGATTACTGATTTGCCATAAAAATGAAGAATACAAAAAAGCAGCACTTTAAGTTATTAAGTTATAGTTTACTATTTATAGTGCTTGGGGTTTCGTGCCAGCAAAACACCGAACCGCAAATTGCCTTTTACCATTGGAAAGCCAATGCCGAACATTCTGCTGTGGTGGATGAGGCCATGAAACAGTCGGCCAGCGATAAGGTGTACCTACATTATTTCGATGTTGATGTGGCCAAATCAAGTCCGACTGAAGGTGATCAATTTGAACCCGTTTATTTAATTAACAAGGTTGATTCTGCCTACCAAAATTACAATATTATACCCGTTATATTTATTGTAAACCAAGTAATCCGAGAGTTGAAAAATGAGGGTGTTCAAACACTGAGTGAGCGTATTACTCAGCTTGTAAACGAAATTAGCACGCATCATTTCAATACACCCATTAAGCACCTGCAAGTTGATTGCGATTGGACGGCAGCAACACGCCATCAATATTTTGCCCTACTAGAATTGTTAAAGCAGCATTTTGATGTGAGTGTAACCATCCGTTTGCACCAAGTAAAGTATCCCGATAGAACGGGAGTGCCCCCAGTAAAGTCGGGAGCCTTAATGTTATACAATATGGGCGATCTCCGTAATTTTACCGAGAATTCCATATTAGAATCAAACATAGTGGCCGATTATATTAATACAAATAGCACTTATCCGCTTCAATTAGATTTGGCCTTACCACTCTTCTCGCAGATTGTATTGAAAAGTAATTCGGGCAAAATCAACCTAGTAAAAGATTGTAATCGCACCTTGTTCGAGAGCCAAATACATCAGTTTAAGCAGCTCAGTAAACACGTATTCGAGGTGCAAAAAGACACTTTATTCAGCGGCTTTTATCTGCGCAAAAGCAATCAAATTAAGTTGGAAGAAAGCACCGAAGCCGAAATCATAAAATCCTATCAGATTATTAAAAACAGTCAGCTCTCTATTAACGAAATTATCTTCTATCACCTAGATAGTACTACTTTAAGCAACATTAACTTTAAAAGTATTTTACAACAATTATGAGAAAGTTACTTACCACACTTTGCCTTAATGTTATCATTATAAACCAACTGCTGGCTTGCGGTGGCGGCTGGTCAGAGAGTTACTATTGTTATCATTTATTCGATCAGAAATTAATGGCCGACGAAAGCTATTTTCCATTTCTAGAGAAGGATTCATATGCCAGTTGGGGCTATCAATATGCCAATTCGCCCATAAAGGCCAATGTAAAATTATGGCAGCAAAGTTTAGATACCTGGTCGGTGGCTGATATTCATACCGCTTTAACCACCGATACCAGTGCAGTATTCGAGGGTTTATGGAAAAACAAGAATTCGGCTTACGAGCAAAAGGCTTACACTTACATGTCGCTTGCACGTGAGTGTTCCGAGGCCTACAAAAGTCGTTCTTACAATCCTTGGCGCTATCGTGCAGATGATGAAGCACCACAAACTGATTTTAGCGAACTTAGTGAGCGAACCATGTTGTTGTATAGTCAAGAAACCGACGCTACCCTTAAGTTGCGCTATGCCTATCAGGTGATCCGTAATTTTCATTACGCCAAGCAATACAACGAAGCCGTTGTCTTTTTTAATGACAAGGTGCGCGATAACAGCAAGAAGAATGAAATATACTATTACATACTCGATCAGGTGGCGGGCTGTTATTATTCTTTAGAGCAGTTTGAGCAAGCGGCCTATTACTTTATTCAGGTATTTAATAACAGTGTTGATAGACGAACTTCTGCTTATAGTAGTTACCGTTTTTGTACCCGAAATGGGAGCGAGGGTAAGTCTTTGTTTATAACCCCCGACGATGAGGCGGCCTATATCACCTTAAAAGCCATTCAGTCCTATTCGAGCGATTACGAGTACCTCGATGAAATGCTAAAAGCCGATGCACAAAATAAAAAACTAGAGCTGCTTTTTGTGCGAAGCATATATCAGTTAGAGCGTAACTCGTATAAACGTAAGATCGGACTTAAGTCTGAAACTTTGCTTTACCGTAATGATGAGGAGAGTCGACCTGATTTAGAGAAGTTATTGAGCATTTCTGATCAGATGCTTCAATTAAGTGCGAACAATCGCAAGGATTTTTGGAACCTATGCACCTCCTATCTTCAATTTATAAATGGCAATATTTCTGTGGCCAATGCGCAATTGGCAAAAGTGTCAGCTGCCTCTGAATACGCCCAACAAGTATCAGAACTCAAGCAAATTTATACCGTCTTAGCTTGGGATAAAATGGATGCAACACACGAAACCTATCTTAAAGGGATAGCTGGCGATAAGCTTCATGGAGGAGAGCTGCTTTCCTTTATTAAGGAATACATTGGTCATTTGTATTATAAGCAAGGCGATATTGCCAAATCGTTTTTGGTTCACAATCGCTTGGATAATTTAAAAGATATTTCGTCCATCGATTTATTAAACAATATGGATGATTTTTTGCAGAAATCTGATAAAACGCCTTTCGAAAAGCTCTTGCTTAAAAATGCCTCAAGCAAGCCAGATATAGAGAGTCAATTGGCCGAGGTACGCCACTTTAAAGGCCTGTATTACCTGAACCATGGCGATCCTGTGCAAGCCAAAGCGCACTTCGATGCAAAATCTACACAAGGTATTATTTCAGCCAAGGTTTTTAGTAATAACATTAAGGAGTGCTTTTATTGCGATGATGATTTAATGGAAGATGAGGTATATAAAGCCTCGTGTTTTTCGTTTATAGAGCCTGAGTTTACCTTTTACGATTTAAGCGATAACCTGATAAAGTTGGATTCTTTAACCCATGATCCGGCTATCTGGAAACAAAAACTAGCTTATTATCTGTTGGGTAATTATTATTTTAATGTTTCTAACACGGGTTATTATCGAGGTTTACAAAAGCAATATAGAAACGCGTATTATAATAATGGCATCAAAAATAGTAAGGATTTAGATTTATCAAGTCCCAATAAAGTCGGTTATAACCTCGATGGTTTTAGTTTCGGTAGCAATAAGCGAATATACTATGCCTTGGCCGATACAGCCTATAATTATTACAACAAGGTGATTGATTTATCCACTGATAAGGAACTCAATGCCCGTTGTTCCTACTTAATGGCCAAATGCGAACTCAATCATCTTTACAATAACAACCAATCGCGCTCCTATGGATATGGCTATTACGATGGCGCACTCAACAATGAAACAAGCGACTATAAAAAAGGCTTTAAACGCTTGAAAGACGATTATGCCGACACCCAATTTTACGGCCGAATTATAAAAGAATGTAGTTTCTTTAATTACTATACTACACAATAGATTATTTTCATTCTCAATAAAACATCACAAGCCTAATTCTTTGTTGGATTGGGCTTTGTGATGTTTAGGTTTTGCTGTTTTATAGCTGTAGAAGTCTTTTTCTAGAAGCTTTCTTTTCAAATCTTGTCAGCCTTACTATTCACATATTACTATTATTTGTTTTACATTTGCAACTAGTATGTACTGGTAGGTAAAATATGGTTAAAAAGATAATAAAGATTACTTCAGAGCACTCGCAGGCAAAGTATCGTCAGATAATACAATCGGTAATAAATGCCATTGGCGAAGGGCTTTTAACAAAGGGAGATAAGGTTCCATCCATTAATGAAATAGCCAACGAGTATAATTTATCTCGCGATACGGTTATGCTAGCGTTTAACGAACTAAAAGCACGTGGTATTCTGGGAGCAGTGCCGGGCAAAGGCTACTTTGTTGAGAGTGCCAACATCAGTATTGAAAAAAAAGTATTGCTATTATTCGATGAGTTAAACTCGTTTAAAGAAGAGTTGTATAATGCTTTTATCGAGAATTTGCCCGATGATACGCAGGTAGATATTTACTTTCATCACTTCGATTCTAATGTATTTACATCTTTAATAAAAGAGCGCGTAGGTAAATATTCAGCTTATGTAATAATGCCTGCAAACTTAACCAATATACTACCCGTAATTCAGCTTTTACCAAAAGATAAAGTTTATGTAATTGATAGAAAATTGGATGAACTTCAGGGGTATCCAGTAATTTATCAGTCGTTTGATGAGGATATGTATTGTGGCTTAGAGGCCGGATCAGAAATCCTTCAAAAATACCAGAAACTAATATTAGTATATCCAGGAGGTAAAGAGCCTAAAGGATTCTTAACAGGCTTTGGTCGATTCTGTGCCGATTATAATTTCCCGCACGAGGTTTACGATCAGCTAAAAGATAAACCCATAAACAAGGGCGATGTATTTATTTTACCTAACGATAGGATGTTGATTCGCCTGGTAAAACGATGTTGGGAGCAAAAGCTTGCCATAGGAACTGATGTAGGTATCATCTCAATTAATGAATCAGCCCTAAAAGAAGTGGTGGCAAATGGTATTTCAACCATCTCAACAGATTTTAAGTTAATGGGAAAAACTCTTGCTGATTTTGTTGAGAATAATAAATCTGGCGAAGTGAAAAATGTTTCACGATTTATGCAACGTTTATCCTTATAAATATAATTTCTTCAGTAATTACGAATTCAGTTTTAGGCTGATAATCATACATCCCCAAATTTAGTGTTTGTACTAAAACAGAATGTTTATAAACAGAGTATCTTATTGTATGAAAACTTTCTACTTTAAAAAAAATATGTACTTTTGCCTACCAGTACCTACCAGTTAATTATTGAGGGTATGATTTAGGTATTTTACAATATTTAGATAAAATAAGAAGAAAGAAAATTACTAAATGAATTAATGATATGGCAAAGTTTAATATGGAGGATCATCCTCATAGAAGATTAAATGTATTGACAGGAGAGTGGGTTTTATGTTCTCCACACCGTGCTAAAAGACCTTGGCAAGGACAAGTTGAAAAACTTAACGTAGCTAAGTTACCAGAGTATGATGATAAGTGTTACTTATGTCCGGGTAACGAACGTATTGGTGGCCATATGAACCCAAAATATACAGAGCCATTTGTATTTGTAAACGATTTTTCTGCTTTATTAAACGATACTCCAGAAGGAGGCGAGCAAAGCGAAGATGGTTTATTCCAATCGAAAAGTGAAAGTGGTATTTGTAAAGTAATTTGTTTTTCTCCACGTCACGATTTAACTATTCCAGAAATGGAAGTTTCAGAGATTAAAAAAGTAGTTGATCTTTGGGCTAATGAGTATAAAGAAATTGGTTCAAACGACTTTGTGAAGTTTGTGCAGATTTTTGAAAATAAAGGAAGCGTAATGGGATGTAGTAATCCACATCCACACGGTCAAATTTGGTCGTCGAGCTCAATTCCAAACGAGCCTGCTAAAGAGCAAGAGCGTATGTTGGAGTATTACAACAAAAACGGTAGAAGCTTGTTAGGTGATTACGTTAAAGCTGAGTTAGATAAAAAAGATAGAGTTCTTTTTGAGAACGAGCATTTTGTAGGTATTGTTCCTTATTGGGCAGTTTGGCCATTTGAGGCTATGATTGTTAGTAAGCGTCATGTAACTAACCTTACAGAATTAACAGAAGAAGAAAAAGAGGCATTTGCAGCAGCTTACAAAGAGTTAACTGTGATGTACGATAACCTTTTTGAGGTATCATTCCCTTATTCGGCAGGATTGCACCAAGCACCTACCGATGGCGAAGAGCATCCAGAGTGGCATTTGCATATGCACTTTTATCCACCATTGTTGCGTTCAGCTACAGTGAAGAAGTTTATGGTAGGATATGAAATGTTGGGTAATCCTCAGCGTGACATTACTGCTGAAACTAGCGCCCAAAGGCTTAGAGACCTTCCAAAGGTACATTATAAGCAAAAGTAGTTTTTTGGTTTTAGAATGAAGAGCTTGTTTTGGTAGACAAGCTCTTTTTTTTGCTTTATATTCTGTTAACTCAATTCGTAAATCCTTCCTGAGTACGGCTTTAGTCGTAACCCAGCTCCATTGGTAATGGCTACTTCCTGCGGGAAACTAATAATGTTTTCGCCACCTAATAGGTCGATGCCTTTAAAATATTTTTTACTTTCCATACCCATGCTGAAAAAGGCATGTGCCGGTATTTTAACTCTACACTTTAATTTTTCATCAGAAAAGTTTACCACTATTAAAAGTATCTTTCCCTTAAAATAGCGCAGAAAGGCAAATATTTTATCCCCATCAAAACTCGGATTATCTTCGTTATACCACATCAAATCGTATAACTGACCCTGAGTAATTGCTTCGTGGTTTTTTATGGTATTTATGAAATGAATATGCCAGGCACGTAAATCAGCAGCTGCATCACTTAATAATCCGCCATCAAACTTTTTATCATTCACCCAGTTTTGGTATTGCTCCACACCCCAATAATCGAAAATTGTGGTTCTTCCATCTTCGCCACTAAAGCCCTCTTTATCCATGCCAGCTTCTCCAAGCTCCTGACCAAAATAAAGCATTAATGGGTTGGTGTACATACACCCTGATACTATCATTGCAGGAATTCCTTTTTTAGCATCGCCTGCAAAAAACGGAGAAGCAATGCGTTGTTCATCATGGTTCTCAAGAAAGAACAACATGTGTTGTTGAATACCTGTTACCGAATCCCATGCTTTAGTAATACTGTTTGGTTTAGCATGGCCTTGCATAACGGCTTTTAAACTATCATAAACCCCAACTTTATCGTACAAAAAGTCGAATCCGCCATGTGTAATAAATTGGCGGTAAAGGTCGGGATTGTATACTTCTGCAATAAAGATAATATGCGGATATTTATCTTTTACTTTTGGAATTACCCAATGCCAGAATTCAACCGGAACCATTTCGGCCATATCGCATCTAAAGCCATCCACTTTTTTATTAGCCCAAAAAAGCAAAATTTCGAGCATGCGTTCCCAAGTGTTTGGGATCGGCTCAAAGTGTTTGCTATTGCCATTAAAAATATCAACTCCGTAATTCAGTTTAATCGTTTCGTACCAGTCGTTAATGGTTGGCTTGTTGCTCATGCAATCATTGCCAGTTACCTTGGCCGGTTTTTCTATATAATGTTCATGCTCGTTTATCCCACTAATTGGACTACTAAAAGGTTCTGTTGGTAAATAGTAGAAGTTATTGTTGGCATTAAAGTTAGTGTCCGTATTGTCTGCCTCTCCAAACTCTTTAGTGTCTTTGGGTTTGGCATCTGAATTATATTGGCGTGCTAAATGGTTGGGTACAAAATCAATAATTGTTTTTAAGCCAGACTCCTGTGTGCGATTTATTAAGGCCTCAAATTCCTGCATTCTATTGGGTACATCCTCTGCTAAATCGGGGTTTATATCATAATAATCTTTAATGGCGTAGGGCGATCCTGCTTTACCTTTTACAACTTCGGGGAAATCCTTACTAATACCAAAGTGGCTATAATCAGTCTGAAGCGCATGTTCAATCACGCCAGTGTACCATATATGGGTAGTACCAAGTTGTTTGATTTTTTCTAATGCTTTTGGGGTGAAATCGTTTAATTTGCCGCAGCCATTTTCTTCATACGAACCATTAAACTTTCTAGTTCTATTGGTGTTTCCAAACAAACGAGGTAGTACTTGGTAAATAATAATTTTTGTCATGCAGATTTTATTTACATCATTATACAATAGGTAATTATTTGCGTTTTAGCTAAAACAAGTACCCTAAATAAAGTGTATGCTCAAAGGAAAATAATAAATTTGAACGCTGTTGATATTGTTAACAGTAAGCAATGCTTAAATTCAATTCTAAATTAATTGAAATTACTGAATATGCCTTTTTTTAAGATGAAAAAATACCTTTTAATTTTTGCACTACTCCTTGCAACAAATATTAAAGCGCAATATTATGTTGCCGGTACTGACCCTGCGAGCATAAAGTGGAGTAAAATTGAAACGGAACATTTTAAGTTAATATTTTCAGAAAAGTACGAAGTTAAGGCTCAGTATATCGCCAATTTATTAGAAGAGGTCTATAAATATGGAGGAGAATCCCTAAATCATTCGCCAAAGAAGATCAGTGTTGTGCTGCATAACGAAACCTCTTATTCAAATGGCTTTGTAACATGGGCGCCTAAGCGTATGGAATTGTTCACAGCTCCCAATCAGCGTATGCATGCGCAAGAGTGGTTGCAACAATTGGCCATGCACGAGTTTAGGCATGTAGTTCAGATTGACAAATTGAATACGAGCTTTACAAAGTTTTTATCCTATGTTTTGGGTGAGCAGGCTGTTGGTGGAGTGCTCGGCTTATATGTTCCCCTATGGTTTTTAGAAGGAGATGCTGTAGTGGCAGAAACGGCTTTGTCGCAGTCCGGACGAGGACGCTTGCCTTGGTTTGAACAGGGTATGCGTGCTCAAATAATGGATAAAAAGCTTTACTCTTACGAGAAGGCCAGCTTTGGCTCCTATAAAGACTATGTGCCTAATCATTACGAAATGGGCTATCAGTTTGTTGCGGGTGCTAGAGCTAAGTATGGGACCGATATTTGGGAGAAAGCACTTTTAAATACTGGGCGCAATCCGTTTGTAATACCTTTTAATCAAGGACAGAAAAAAGAATCGGGTATTAATAAAGTAGCTCTTTATAAGGATGTATTTAATGATCTGAAATCCCAATGGGCTCATCAAGATTCCATAGCGCTAAAAGTACAATATTACCCAGTTACAAGTATCGATAAAAGCTTTGTGAGTTTTAGATACCCCCATGTAATAAATGATAGTTTAACAATTGCCGAGTTAAGCGGTCCGGGCGAAGTGCGTCGTTTTGTTGGTATCAAACCCAGTGGTGCTTATGAAACGGTTTACATCCCCGGAAGTAGATCAACAGAACCTTTCTCTGTAAGTGGAAATACAATTTGTTGGGCCGAGCTTATACCAGATGCCCGATGGGAGCATCGTTATTATTCAGTTATTAAAACCTATAATATACTTACCAAAAAACTCAATAGAGTAACCCATAAAACCAATTATTTTGCACCTGCGCTTTCGCGCGATGAACAAAAAATAGCCTTGGTAAAAACAAGCTATAACAATGAATATTCTCTTGCCATAATTGATGCCAATACAGGAGCAGAATTACATACCTATTCCTACGGTAATAATGATTTTATCTATACACCGCAATGGAACGATAAGGGCGATAAAATTGTTAGCGTGGTATTGGGCGAAGAAGGTAAATCAATTGTAGAGTTAGATGTAAAAACGGGTAAATGGAATGCTGTTTTAAACGCCGGGTATACTGAGGTTTCTTTACCACGTTATAATGGTAACGATATTGTATTTACAGGTTCATACTCAGGCTTAGAAGAAATATATAGTTTAACGCCTACTGGAGCAGTAAAACAACTTACCCAATCGAAGTTTGGAGCCAATAGTGCTGTAGTTTTCAAAAATAGTTTAGTTTATAGTAATTATACTGCCGATGGCTATCAGGTGGTTAAAGCCGATGAGGGGAATTTACTGAATAAGCCTTTGGACGATGTGCAAAACCATTCAGTAGCGCTTTACGAAACCATAAGCGAGCAAGAAAAGGGGCAACCAAACTTTGCAGATTCTTTAATGAATCAGCAGAACTACGATGTGAAAAAATACTCTAAGTGGAATTTGTTTAATGTGCATAGTTGGGCTCCGGCTAATTTAAATCCTGTGGATGCTGAACTAACAATGGGGGTGTCTGCTATGTCGCAAAACCTATTGGGTAGTGCCGTATCGTCAATAGGCTATAATGCCGATCCTCAAATGAGCAGAGAAAAGTATTATTTCAATTTTCAGTACCGCGGGTGGTATCCAATAATTGACTTTACCATAAATCATGGCGATGACAAGATTTTTTATGATGAGACTGCTTTGTATGCTGGGGCTGTTGATACCTTCGCACTTAAGGCAGATACTAAGCGGTATCAAACTCAAATAAAATTAGGGTCTTATATTCCTATTAATCTAACTAAAGGACGTTTCAGTAATTTATTACAACCATCATTTCATTATAATTTCATAAATCAATCAGCTTACGATGTTGATCGAATTACCTATACCCAAACGCCACAGGGATGGGCGCCATCTCAAACCACAACAATACATACTCCCGAGCTTAATTATCACAACCTAGAGTATGGCTTATACTACCATCATTTAAGGAGAAGGTCAGTTAGAGATGTGACTACACGGTGGGGACAGCTTATTGAATTAAAATATGCACATACTCCATTTGGTAATTACGATGCGGGAAGTATATTAGGGCTTCGCACACGCTTGTATTTCCCAGGTATATTGAAACACCATGCCATTAGAGTTGACAATAACTACCAATATAAATTAGTGGGAGAGGAGATTAGTAGTGATGAATCTATTGTTGCCCAAAATGTAAAATATGGAGATTTATATAATTATCCGCGAGGCTATACACGAGGAACCAACGATAGAATGTATTCCTTTAAAGGAGATTATATCTTCCCCTTAATCAATCCCGATTTAACGGTTCCGGGCGTAATGTACCTAAAGCGAATTACCACAAACTTATTTTACGATTATTCCAATACCGAGGAAGATGTGGTTTTTAAAAACAACCAGCAATCCCTCGTGTATAGTCAAAACTTCCAATCTACAGGGCTTGAGATGAGGGGAGAATTCCACTTTTTCAGATTTCTATTTCCGGTAACTTTAGGTTATCGCTATGCGCGATTAATTACTACAAACCAAAATAGCCATGAGTTTTTAATGGGTGTTGCCTTATCGGGCATAGCAACAGGTAAGGAGTAAGCTTATTTGTTGGCTGAGCTGCGCAAATTTGCGCATAAGGCATACGCAACTTGTATCACGGGTATGCGACACTTTGTAATACGGGTGTGCGACACTTTGCATCTAAGTAAGGCGCAAAATTGCGTATAGGGCATACGCAAAATTGCGCCTTACTTAGCTTATAGTCTAAAATCGAACTATTGACTTAGTATGCCACAAAAAACATATTATATTTGCACTTTCATTGCCAAAAAATAATATTTAAATGATAGATTTTTCACAAGCTAAAATAGAGCAATTAGTAGTACACCAAATAGGATGTAGAGCAGAAGCAGAACCATTACGTTTTTCAAAAGATGTAATGCATTTGCAAGATGAGGAGATGGTTACTGATGTGTTGTTAAATTATTTCTTTAAACCATTTAAAGAGGATGCTTATTTTAATTTCTATCATTCCGAGGCTTTGGAATTAAACCCTGTTTATACTACCTCAGAGCATTTATTCGATAATTCAGCAGAGTTTTACGATGCCTCTGTGCGATTGGCAGAGTTGTTATACGAAAATTCAAATCATCCTAAAATTAGAGGCGGCGAGTTTTATGTAGCCATGTTCAGCAATGTAATTGTTGATGGTGAATTACTCGATACCATTGGTATATTTAAATCAGAGAACAAAGAAACCTTTTTAAAAGTATATTTAAAAGAAGATAACTTTGAGCTAGGAGCGCAAGAGGGTATTAACATTAAAAAGCTCGATAAAGGTTGTTTGATATTTAATACCGAAAAGGAGCAAGGCTTTAAAATTTGCTCGGTTGATAATATCAATAAGGGTAACGAAGCCCGTTTTTGGGTCGATGACTTTTTAGGACTGCAGCCTCGCGAAGACAACTATTACTTTACTAAAAACTATATGGATATCTGCAAAGGTTTTGTGGAGAACGTTTACAATAAAGAGAACGATGTGCCGCGTGCCGACCAGATAGATATGCTGAATCGCTCTATGGATTTCTTTGATAAGAAAGATAGCTTTAGCGAAGAGAATTTTGAGTACGAGGTGATGAATCAGCCCGAGGTGATTGATGCGTTTAAAGATTACAAAGAATCTTACCTGCAAGAAAACCCAATGCCAATGGTTGAGGAGTTTGATATTTCAAAAAGTGCAGTAAAAGGTCAGAAGAGTACTTTTAAATCCATATTAAAATTAGATAAAAACTTTCACGTATACATTCATGGCCGTCGCGATTATATCGAAGGAGGTTATGATCAAAAGCGCGGTTTAAATTATTACACCCTGTATTACGAAGTTGAAGATTAATAGAACGGTAATTAATATAGAATAACACTAGTGAAAGTTGTACAACAAAAAGAGGTGTTGCAATATTGTATTGCCAATCAACTTACCTTTGCCATTACACGATTACCACAGGCCAATCAGGCAGTTCTAGTAATTGCCAAATCTGCTGAAGAAAAGCATTTGAATGATGCAATCAATTCGCATGGATTTGTGTTGGCACCGTTTAATATGCAAAATCAGCAGGTGGTTTTTATCAATGCCGATTTTGAGTGCGAAAGTGTAATGTACGAACTTGAGTTTGATGCCATTAAAAAGCTTAAGCCCACTTCGCAACCCGCTTCCACAGAAGCTTATGTGGCCAGTTTTGATTCTTACGCAAAACAGTTCAATCAGCTAATGGAGGTTATAAATGGCGGACATCTTGATAAGGCCATTTTATCGCGTGTAAAACCCAATACTAGTTTAACACAAGCTAAAGCGCACGAGTTCTATTATAGTTTAGAGTCGAGCTACAAGCAAGCCTATGTGTTTATGTTTTACACACCACAAAGTGGATTGTGGGCAGGGGCAAGTCCTGAGTTGTTGTTGCATACTGCTAACAATATTGCCAGTACAGTATCTTTGGCCGGAACGCGAAAGCTAGATAATGCCCAATCTAATTGGGGCGATAAAGAAATTGTTGAGCAGCAAATTGTAAGCGATTATGTGGGGCAATTACTCAAACAATCCGGAGTTAGTAATTACCAAAAAGATGGCCCGCATACCATAAATGCAGGTAAAATGGTGCATCTGAAAACAAGCTATCAGTTTAAGACCAGTGATCTGCAAAGTAACTTGTCGGAGTTTATTGTTGGTTTGCATCCAACGCCCGCAGTGTGCGGATTACCGAAACATAAAGCCATGGATGCCATCCTCAATATTGAGCAACATCAGCGCGGATTTTACGCCGGTTTTATGGGCAGCGTACAAGCTAAAAAGCTTAATTTGTATGTAAATATCCGTAGCCTGCGCTTTACACAATCCGGCGTGAATATGTACCTTGGCGGAGGTATAACAAAAGACTCGGATCTTGAAATGGAGTGGAATGAAACCGAGTTAAAAGCACAAACAATGCTCAACGTAATTGAACAGTTACCCGAGCAATAAAACATATAAAATGAGAATACATACAATCTCCCTCGCATTGTTAATAATTGCACTGGTTTCCTGCACTAATACAAATAGTAAAACCGAAAGCAAGGCGCATTCTAGCAAAGTATCAGGCGTTAAATCTGGGTCTGCCGAAGAAAAAGCCACCCTTATTCACGTGGGCGATATGGCACCAGATTTTACCGTTCAAATGCTCAATGGTTCAAGCTATACCTTATCCAATTTAAAAGGTAAAGTGGTATTGGTAAACTTTTGGGCAACATGGTGTCCTCCATGCATGCAAGAGTTTCAGGCCATCCCTACAGAAATTGTAGAACGCTTTAAAGGTGAAGAATTCATCCTTTTGCCAATATCGCGCGGCGAGACTGCAGAAGTGGTCAGCAAAAAGATGGATACCTTAAGCAAGCAAGGCATTAGCTTTCCGGTAGGTTTAGATCTCGACAAAAGCATCTACACCCAATATGCAACATCCTATATACCCCGCAACTTCTTAATAGATCAAAACGGAAAAGTAGTTTATACATCCGTTGGTTACAGTAAAGAAGAGTTTGCTGAGTTAACTACATTAATCACTCAATTATTAAAATAAGGCACGCTTATTCTGCTAATTATAATGGCAGTTAAACGGGCTATTCACTATAGTAAATACTTTGCATGACTACTTTTATAAAGTCGGTGCGTGGGCTTCCTTCGGTCGCCTACACTCTCCTTATAAAAGTGCCATGCAAAGCATTTACTGCCGTTTCTATCCCTACTGCAAGCCCTAAAATAAGCAAGCCGTAAATCTCATTAACAATTAACAACTGATAATTAACAATTATCTAAACTATACCTCCCAAGCATTGTTTCATCTCATAAATTATAATTTTAAAAGATGAAGCAATTAGTTTTAAGTATAGCATCCATTTACGGAGCATTATCCATTGTTTTAGGCGCATTCGGCGCACATGCACTCAAAAAAGTTCTTACTCAGGCGCAACTCGAAAGCTTTGAGGTTGGGGTAAAATATCAAATGTACCACGCAATCGTACTATTAGTTTTAGGTTTCTTTTTAAACTTTCAAAGTAAGTTGCAAGTGAGCATGGGGTGGTTTTTTATAGCCGGCACCTTTCTTTTCTCCTTTAGTATTTACCTGCTTAGTTTATCAAATCTATTAGGGGTCAATTTTAAGTTCCTTGGGCCCGTAACTCCCTTGGGAGGCTTGTGTTTGATTATTGGGTGGGTTTTGTTATTAATAATATTTATAAAAGGACAATACCTGCCAATTAGTTGAAATATTTTCAAGCAAGTAGATAATTATCATATCATCTTATTTAACAGAAAGAATAAGCTTTGATTCAAAACCTAGTAAATATTATGTTGTAATTTATTTCTATTTTTCTACATTTGCGACTGCAATAGTTATAGTTCTAGCTTGTCTATTGTAAAAACTAGTTTTATAATTCTATGTTAACTTAATAACTTTTGTAAATGAAAAAAAAATATTTTGTTTTCTTATGCCTTGCCTTATCTATAGGGGTGTTCGCTCAAGAAAAACAAAAAGAAATTGGTGTCGTAACATCCAGTTTTGAGAATTTTGGATTAAGCTATAAATTTGGATCCTCTAAAGCCCTTTGGCGTATAAAGACTATTTATGGTAACGGGTTTAATATGGATTCAGAATATGGCCCTTACGAATACTACGATTATAATACTAATGAAATTATTGATAAGGTAAATTACCAAACTAGTGATAGTTATAGTATTGGGTTTGCATTTGGTAGAGAGTATCGGGTATTAATAACTGAGGATTTTGAAATGAGGTATGGTGCAGATCTACGTTATACATACGGCAATTCAAAAGATATACGTAACAACTCTTTGAATACGGATGAAAAGTGGGTATCTAAAAACATTCATAATATTATGGGTGTTAATTTTGTATTTGGTTTTAATTATGTTTTTGCATCAAATATATTATTAGGTGTAAATATTAACCCGTATTTGGTATATCGTATAGGAAAAAGTGAATCAGGTAATGAGTTTGATTATGAGGAGACTAAATCTTCTTATGTGAATACAACCCTATCTTACGGTTTATCTACCTCTTCTATTTTACTAACGTTAGCTTACCGTTTTTAAATCAATTGACTTTAACTTGGAGAAATAGTACTTGCTAAATACTATTGCCAATAAATATTAAATACGAAATGAAAAATATAATTCTATTATTTGTAGTATGTGTATTATATGTTAATGCTACAGCGCAAACCAAACAACAAGAGGTAGGTCTACTTTTTAGCGATTTTGATAATTTTGGGTTAACGTACAAATTAGGGAATGAAAAAGCTATGTGGCGTTTTAATTCTTTGTTGCTAAATGGTAACAAAAGTAATACTAAGGATGATGACTTCTCTGATTACAAATCAACATTAAATTCTTCAGGATTTAACTTATCGCTTGGACGTGAGTATAGGAAATCTATTGCAGAAAGATTTGAGATGCGTTATGGTTTAGATCTTACATACAGATATGATAACTATGAAAAGGAATCGTATTACGAAGATAATAAAGAAGAAACTTTACAATACGATCAAAGAAAGACTTATGGTCCTGGTTTACAACTTGTATTTGGTTTTAATTATGTAATTAATAATAGCTTGGTTCTAGGGGCTGAGTTATTGCCTTTCCTTTCTTACAATACAGTAAAAGAATCATCAAAAGAATTTGACGGATACGATAGTTTCTACGAAAGTAACTTAACCCTTACTCAATGGAGTTATGGTTTCTCTAATTCGTCAGCTAGACTCTCGATTTCTTATCGGTTTTAAAATAAAGAATTGTGATTTAATAAAGGGTTCGAAATATTTTATCGAACCCTTTTTATTTTAAATTGATTGCTGTGTCAATCAGTATCCTATACCTTTTTTTAATGCTAATATTTAGAATATATTATTGTATTAGTCTTTGCTAAACCTATAATTTCTAGATGATAATAAAAGCAAGGCTTTATGGCTAAGATATAGTTTTATATTATTTTCAACTTATTGTAATTAATTGTTATGAAAAACATCCTAATCATCAATGGTCATCCTGATAAAGAAAGCCTGTGTTATCAATTTGCGAAAAGCTATAAAACGGGCGCTGACCATGCGCGTGCAAATTGCGAACTAATTCACCTGGTTAATCTCGATTTCGATCCTATTTTACGCTATGGCTACAGAAAACGAACTGAGCTTGAGCCAGACCTATTGGCCATTCAAAAAAAGATTTCAGCAGCGGATCATCTGGTATTTGTATATCCTACGTGGTGGGGAACTCAGCCAGCTTTGCTTAAGGGATTTATAGATAGAGTATTCTTGCCAAAATTCGCCTTTGCTTATCGCGATAATTCTGTATTTTGGGACAAGCTACTTAAAGGCAAAACGGCCCGTTTAATAGTTACTATGGATACGCCAAAGTGGTATTACAAGTTAATATACCGTAGTCCTGGCCATAATGCCATGAAAAAAGGGGTGTTGGAGTTTTGCGGAATTAAACCAGTAAAGATTACTTCTTTTGCGCCAATTAAAACCTCAAATCCTGAAAAGATTAAAAACTACCTTTTAAAAGTTGAAAAACTAGGGAAGCAGTTAAAGTAAATAGATATGAGCAAAGTAATTAGATGGGGTATTATTGGCTGTGGCGATGTTACTGAAGTAAAAAGCGGACCAGCCTACCAGCAAACCAAAGGTTTTTCAATTTCGGCGGTAATGCGAAGGAATCCGGCAAAAGTCGCAGACTATGCAAAACGACATAAGATTCCCAAGTATTATACCAATGCCGATGATTTGATAAATGACGCTGAGGTGGATGCGGTTTATATTGCTACGCCACCCGATTCGCATAAGCTATATGCCTTAAAAGTGGCTGAAGCGGGTAAAATTTGCTGCATTGAAAAGCCAATGGCTCCATCATATAACGATTGTGTGTTAATCACCAAAGCCTTTGCAGATAAAAAGCTCCCCTTGTTTGTAGCCTACTACCGCAGAACATTACCAAGGTTTTTAAAAGTTAAGGAGTGGATTGATAAAGGCTTGATTGGAGAACCTAATCATATTTCATGGGTGTTTAGTAAGCCTGCCAATGCCACTGATTTAAGCGGAGCTTATAATTGGCGCACAGATGCGCAGATAGCTCCTGGTGGCTATTTTGATGATCTAGCCAGTCATGGATTAGATTTCTTTAATTACATACTTGGCAACATTACCGCAGCAAACGGAATTGCGATTAATAAATATAATTTTTATAGTGCTAAAGATAATATAGCGGCATCTTGGTTGCATCCTAATGGTGTTGTGGGTTCTGGCACTTGGTGTTTTGGAAGTAAGGAAGCACAGGATGAAGTTACTATTTATGGGAGTAAAGGTAGAATTGAATTCTCAATATTTCAGCTTAAGCCATTTCAATTAATTACAGATGCGCATACTGAAATAAATGAAATTGCACATCCTAAACATATTCAGCAATATCATGTAGAAGCAATGAGAGATCAGTTATCGGATTTGGGAATGCATCCCTGCAATGGGGTAGAAGGGGCTCATACTGCATGGGTTATGGATCAAATTTTAGCAGATTAGAACGGATTGTTTTATATTTAATCTCATGATAACAAATAGTAGATGTCTATGAAAATTGATCATATAGCAATTTGGGTAAACGATCTTGAAGGAATGAGACGATTCTATACACGATTCTTTAATATGGAATGCGGAGCTAAGTATGAGAATACCAGAAGGGGATTTAGTTCTTATTTTTTATCGTATCCCGAAGGTGCACGTATTGAAATAATGCATCAAAACGATGTGTATAAAAATGCTTTACCTAAAGGCATGAGCAATGGTATTGCGCATTTGGCTATTTCAGTTGGTAGCGTTGATAAGGTGGATGATTTAACCGAGGTTCTTCGTCGTGAGGGTTTTGTTATACAAGGTGAGCCACGTTTAACTGGCGATGGATATTACGAAAGCATTATCCTCGACCCTGAAGGTAACTATATTGAAATAACAGAATAAAAGCTAAGAGCAATTAAAAGTTATACATAAACCCAAAACTTACTCTTGAGGCATCACGCGCATCATCATTACTAAATGCTACTCCATCTTCAAACCCATCAGTTTGTATTCGTTTGGTACCAAAGTCAAACTCAACTCCAATGGTGAAATTTGGGTATGGATCCCATAATACATTTATCAAATAATAATTATGCATTGCTGTAGCATTACCATCAGTTACACTGATGGCGCTATTTTCGGGGTCTGAAACTTCAAATTCAGTAACATCAGTAATCTGAAATTTAGTAAACCCTATTACTCCATTAAAATGTAGTTTGGGCGTAAGGTAATATTCATAAGCAGCCCATCCACCTTGAGAGGGTATTGGCTCAAATCCACTTGTTTTAGGATAAGCATCAAAACCACTTCCTCCGTGAGAAACCAAGTAGGCTGATATTCCTTCACCTATCGCATATTGAAACTGAAAGTTCGATTCACCAAAATTTCCAATCATGGATGACAAGGAAGCCCCGTAGCCTAATATTCTTTTCTCCTCTTGGTCTTCGAGGTAGTTAATTCCTCTAAATATTGTTGAAAGTCTTATGTGGCCCCAGTTGCCCACATACTTAACGGCAGCAACACCTTCAGGTAAGTTTTGATAGGTGCTTTCTATGGATGGGCTAATGTTTGGGTATTCGTTATAGTTTACGAGCGGAGCCTGTAAAGCCAATTCATATTTCCATTTTTTATTTTTAAAATCGTTAAAATATTTCAGAAATGGCAAACGTGCCCATACACCCGATGGAGGCCCATCAAAATCAAGAACATTGGGCCACACATTCTGATCTCCAAAGTTTTCCCAATCTTGTCCAATTTGCCAATGATTGGTCATTACATAAGCTTTTCTGAGTCGCATTTGCCCATTACCACCCCAAAAATCCCATTCTACATGTGCTCTAATCTTACCAAGCTCTGGGTGCATATAAGCAGCGTCTAAACGGATCTGTGTTTGGTATAAATCTACTCCAATGTTTTGTCGGTCATCATTACCATTAACATCAATGTTTCCAAGGTTAAAGGTGTCATACTCCTGAAGACCACCTTTTATATTGTAGTAGCCATTCATTTTCATATTAGCTCCAAACCATGCGCTAATGCGGGGCTCACCTTGTATTGAGTCAGACGAGTTAACCTTAAATAGTCTTTCTTGTGAATACACAGATGTTGTTATGATTATGGCTATGATGAGTGCGATTTCTTTTTTCATATAAAGAGGTATTTTACTATCATTTAACTTTTTAGCGACTCTATAGGGTAAAAGGGCTTTATGGCTTATTTTCTTAAAACAAAACAATTAATTGCTGCATTAGTTCGTAATTTACCATAAACAGAAAGATGAATCAACAGAATTTTGACAATTAGACCCAAGTTAATGATGATCTCCTTATCTATTTGCACTTTAAACATTAGTAAGAAGTAAGTAAAATCAGTATAACTTTTGAACTTTCTAAACTATTAGTGTACTTTTGCAGCGATTTTAGAAAGAATATAAGATACTGATATAAAATTATTATGGCATTACAATGTGGAATTGTTGGTTTACCAAATGTGGGAAAATCAACCTTATTTAATTGTTTATCAAACGCAAAAGCGCAGTCGGCAAACTTCCCATTCTGTACAATTGAACCGAATGTAGGTGTAATTACCGTACCAGATAACAGGTTAATTAAACTTGAGGAATTAGTGAAACCAGAGCGTGTTTTACCAGCAACAGTTGAGATTGTTGATATTGCAGGTTTGGTTAAAGGAGCGAGTAAGGGAGAAGGTTTAGGAAATAAATTCCTTTCTAACATTAGGGAGACCGATGCTATTATTCACGTTTTACGTTGTTTTGATGATGATAATATCACTCACGTTGATGGCTCTATTAATCCGGTAAGAGATAAAGAAGTAATTGATCTAGAGCTTCAAATTAAAGATTTAGAGACTGTAGAAGCACGTTTGGCTAAAAATGCAAAAGCTGCTACTGCATCTAAAGATCCTGAATTAAAGCGATTGGTTGAAGTTTTAACATTATACAAAGAAGCTCTAGAGCAAGGGAAATCAGCACGTACTGTTGAGTTAACAGAGGCACAGGAGAAAGTGGCTAACGAACTTTGGTTACTTACTAACAAGCCAGTAATGTACGTTTGTAATGTTGACGAGAATTCAGTTGTTGATGGAAATGCACACGTTGAGGCAGTTAAGGCAGCTGTGGCCGATGAGGATGCAGAAGTTTTAGTAATTGCAGCCCAAACAGAAGCTGATATTGCTGAATTAGATACTTTTGAAGAGCGTCAGGAGTTTTTAGAAGATTTAGGTTTAAAAGAATCTGGTGTAGCTAAATTAATTCGTTCAGCTTACAACCTACTTGACTTAGAAACTTATTTTACTGCAGGTGTTAAAGAAGTTAGAGCTTGGACCTACAATAAAGGAGCAACAGCGCCGCAAGCTGCAGGTGTAATTCATACTGATTTTGAAAAAGGATTCATTAGAGCTGAGGTAATCAAATATTCTGATTACGTTGAGTTAAAATCGGAGCTTGCTTGTAAAGAAGCTGGTAAAATGAATATTGAAGGAAAAGAATATATCGTTCAGGATGGAGATATTATGCATTTTAGATTTAATGTATAATAGATTCCTAAACTATAGAAATCAAAAAAGCCAATCGACATTTCGATTGGCTTCTTTTTTTATAAGTTAAAAAAAGAAGCCTGTCTGAGAGAGTAGACAGGCACAAGAAACATTCTAAAAAACTAACCTAAACCTCACACACATTTTGAATGTTCCTATATTGGGGACTATGGAGAGCTTTTTTTAACTACGAGCAAATTACAACCTTAATATATCGATGTCAACCCCTACAGATAATTATTTCCAATTTTAACATTAATTTACACTTACACTCTGAGCTTACTCTTATTTTAAAATGTATAATACTAAATTGCGCACTCTATTAAGATAGCCTATGAAAGTTTTAGTATTGTATGTAAACTCCTTTAGTTATCAGCCAAAAGAAAAGAACCTAGAAGATGCCCCAGAACCAAACTCTGGGGAAAGCTTTGAGGATTCGATATTGGCATTTATTCAGGTGGAAGAAAGTGATGAGGAAAAAGATTTAAAGAGCAGAGAGAAGAAGCTAGTGAATCATATTAAATGGACTTCTAGAAAGAATAATACAAAAAATATTGTATTGCATTCATTTGCTCATTTGTCAGAATCAAAAGCAAGTGCATCATTTACTAAAGAGTTATTTGATGCTGCTCAAACTCGATTAGAGAATGCTGATTATTCTGTAGCTCAAACTCCATTTGGGTATTTCTTAGATTTAAAAATTGATGCCCCCGGAAGTTCCTTAGCTCGGATTTGGGCCAGCCTCTAAAATAAACGTATAAAAAAAGCCGTCTCAAATGAGACAGCTCTATTATATTGCGATCGATAATCTCAGGATTATTGATTTTCAAAATCTTTACAAGCATTATAAATACCTTCAAATAATTCTTTAGCATCGCCTGCTGCCATTGCAGAAAAAGCAACTCTGAATACATTATTTAAATTAATAATACCAATGCTATATTTATTGATTAGGATATCTCTAATGGCTTCGCCATCTAATCCCTCTTTTAACTGAACGCACATAAAGTAGCCTGAATTATACGGAAGTGCAGTAAAGTAATCGCTATACTTATCATCTTTTAATACTTCCTTAATGGCCGTATATCGGGTTTGCATAATTTCAAACTTAGCTTGTTTCTGCTCCGCGTAATCACTCGATTCAAAAGCTTGTAATAACAAGGATTGGCTTAAGTTTGATGAGTTTGATATATTACCACGAACGGCTCCACCAGTTTTATTCTCTAAAGCCTGGTATAGCTCTGTAGTTCCACCTTTTATGGCATAGGTAATAAAACCAACACGAAATCCCCAAACATAATCTTCTTTAGTAGCACCGTCAATTTTTAGGGCCAATACATTCTCGTGAAGATCTGATAAATAAGCGAAAATCGATTCTTTGGCAATACCATCTTCAAATACTAATCCGAAATAAGCATCGTCAGTTATGGCAACAATCTTTTTGCCTGCTTCAGCAGCTTCTTTAATAACAGCTGCAATAGCTTCCATTTCTTCAAAAGTAGGCGTGTAACCTGTTGGATTATTCGGAAAGTTTAAGATTAAAACTTTTTTCTCTCCTGGCTCCATTAATGTTGCTTTCAATGCTTCCACATCAAAACCACCATTTTTAAAGATGTTAAATTTCTTTAGTTGTGCTCCGTAGGCATTGGTTAAGGCAAGGTTGTAGTTACCCCAAAATAGGTTTGGTACAATAACTTCTTCTCCTTCGTTTAAGAATAGGTATCCCGCCATGCTAATACCATGAGTCAATGCACTGGTTACAACAGGAGAACTTAATTTCTGACCTTTAAGTTTTGGATTTTTATCATAAATCATTTCTTGCCATTTCGCTCTTAAATCAGGGCGACCAAAACTTGGTGCATAAGGAAATGCAGCATTTGGAGACAAGTTTATTTTTTCGGCAATAGACTCTAAACGCATCGGACTTCCATCATCTTCAATGGCAGCACCAATAGTAGCATTAATACGAGTTCCTTTAGCTTCAGCAGATTGTCCTAGGATTCCTTTTTTTGGGAAGAATATGTTTTTTCCTTTTTCTGACAGTAAATCAAATACAACTGAGTTTTGAGATAATAAAATTTCGTTTAATTCTTGTGCTTGCGGATTCATTATGTTCCAATGGTTTTATGGTGTTAAAATAATTCGATTACAAAATTGCTAAAAAAAGCGGATTTATTAATCAATTTATAAAGATAATGTAGGCGTTTGTGATAAATAGTTATTCAGTAGGAAGTCCCCAATAACTTCGAATAATATTTTTAATTGAGGTAGAAGCTATTGAATCCCAATTGATTGTTTCTTTACTTACAAAATTGATATCGCTTATGTCATCTTGTATGTGCATTTTATTCCATCCGCTTACTTGGCAATGAAAACCTACATCGGTAGTAAATACAGTATATTCAGAGAATACATACTGATTAGGAAATGAGTCAATATATTTTAGCGAATCTACTTCCATATTTAGTTCTTCATGCAGCTCTCGTTTCAATGCATGCTCTAATCCTTCGTTAGGATCAACAAAACCGCCTGGCAAATCAAGCATACCTTTGTTAGGTGCAAAAGCCCTCACGGTTAGCATCACTTCACCTTTGCTGTTCTCGATAATTGCCGCCACTGCTGCAGCACTATTCACAAAGAAATGAAACTGGCAATCATCGCATTTGAACGATTTTTCATCTTGTGCAACGAATTTGTTAGACCCACATTTGGGGCAAAATTGTAATACTTTGCTAGGCAATGTCATATCTTATCAGTTAAAGTGAAACAATAAAGGCTCCTGTAGTAGGAGCCTTTTATAATTTAACAAACTATTTTTACTCCCACAAGTTACTAGGGTAAATGCCTGCATCAATAAGCTTTTGAAGACTTTCTTGAACAATAGGTTTGTCCTCTTGATACGTAACCCCAAACCATTTGGCATCACTTGAAAGAACTTTTGTAGTGGCTTTGTCTTCTTTAATCATTGTATCAACTAAAGCATTAAAGTAGAATTCTGATTTTAATTCGGTTCCTTTTTCTTTTAAGAAATCAACAAAACCTTTTTCCAAGGCTTCAAAAAAGTTAGCCTTAAAAACCCAGAAATTCATCGATACTGGTTCCTTACCTGTAAGTTCAGTAGTTTCTTCACCTTCGTAAAAAACTACTTTATTGTTTAAGTAGCCAATTTTGGTGCGCTCAACAATGTTTACCAAATTATCCTGCGCATCGGTATCACAAACCCCTCTTGAAACGGTGCCGTGTTCAGAAAGTGTATTGTCTAGGGCGTATCCAATCATAGCATATTCATTCTCAACCACACTATTGTTGGCAAAATCAACAGCTGTTTGATAAGCTTCTCTACCGTAAAAGTCATCTGCATTAATAATAGCGAAAGGACCTTTGATAGCATCTTTAGCCATTAGCATAGCATGTCCTGTACCCCAAGGTTTTTCGCGTCCTTCAGGTATGCTGTAACCTTCAGGTAATTTATCTAATTCTTGATACACATATTCAGTTTCTATTTTACCCTTTAAATGTGGCTCAAAACGATCTTTAAACTGATCAGCGAAAGATTCTCTGATTACAAATACTACTTTTGAGAAACCTGCCTCAATAGCATCATAAATTGAATAATCGATAATTGACTCACCATTTGGTCCTAATGTATCAAGTTGTTTTAAGCCACCATAGCGACTTCCCATTCCTGCTGCTAATACTAATAAAGTTGGTTTCATATATTTAATGCTTATTTATGTTTTTTAAAATCATTTAAAAGGCCTTCGTACATCCAGTTGGCCAATGCTTGTCTGTTATCTTGCAAAATAAACCTCTGCTGATCGCTGAAGTTACGGATGTTTCCTAATTCAACAAATACTGCTGTCGGAATTGTTTTTCTTAACACATAAAGGTTGCGATCTTTAACAACTCCAGAATATCCTCTTGAAGGTTGATGTTTATTGTATTTAGTATTAAATACGCTTCTTATTTCTTCTGCTGCCTTTTTGCCCGACTTGCTTTTGGGTGCATGGTAAAAAAATACATCTATTGATTTTCCAGTACTTCTTGAGTCAACATGTATAACTACACATCTTTGATAGGCAGGCTTGTTTTGCGCATATAATTTGTTTACCGCTTCAGTGCGTTGCTTTAATCGTTTCATCTGATCAAGAGGAATAGTGGCTCCCATACAGGTTTCATCATCGCTCATTTTTAAGAATGATTCATCACGTATGCCATCATTTTCATCTTGAATAATCATATTCACTTTCGCGCCATTCTCCATCAAGCGCTTAGCCAGACGTAAGGTAATATCATAGGCATATTCATCTTCAGCTAATGTTTTATCGCCATACTTTCCAAGTGCACCAGGGTCTGGCCCTCCATGTCCGCTCACTAAATGAAATACAGTGCCTTTCAGTATGTTTGAGTCTAATTTAAATTTAGAACGATCTTTACCAAATAGTGGTTCTTCAATCCACTTTTCTGTATTGGGTAAATTATAAGCTACATCTTTTCTGAGTGAGTTTTTTTTGCCTAAGTTCTTTTTATTTAGCTCTATAAATTCAGCTTTATGCTCTGTCGGATTTAAATTATTTCGAATTAAAAAGGCATTTAAGCCTTCTCCTTTATTTGGGATAGAAGTGTTGTAGGTGTTTGATTGAGATAATAAGTTGGTGCTTATTAAGAATACGTATATGAAGAAAATGATTTTAATAAATCGCATAGTTAATGATATCATCTTATGGTGAGTGTTTAAAACCCATGTTTTATACAGCAAAAATAAAATATTTTGCCAACTATTTATAATTAATCTATAAAGACTTTGGTGTAAAAGATAAGTATACTTAACTTTGTGTTGAAGTAAAATGAAGTTATGAATTCAGTATCTGTAGAAAACTTTCTTAAAACGCTCTATACCTTAAGGTATGATGAGAAGAAAAAAACATCGGCAACCAATATGTCTGAACGTTTGTCAATTTCTACTCCTGCCGTAACAGATATGGCCAAGAAGCTAGCTGCAAAAGGTTATATAGATTATGCTCCTTATAAGGCAATGGTATTAACCAAGGAAGGTGAAAAGGTGGCCATACGTGTGCTTAGAAGGCATCGCTTATGGGAGTTGTTTTTACACAAAGTATTGGATTTAGATTTAAAAGAAGTTCACCAGGAAGCAGAGTTGCTTGAGCATCAAACATCCGATAAGCTCACCAAGTGTATTGATGAATTCCTTGGATGTCCTGATTTTGATCCGCATGGCGACCCCATACCAAAAGATGATGGAACGGTAAAAGTGCACGAAAATGCCCTTAGACTAAATGAGTTAAGCGAAGGCGATGAATGCACTGTTCTAAGATTAATTTATGGTTCGGGCGATTTAAATGACTTTTTTACGCATTACGATATAGAGCCTCACCAAACGCTAAAAATTACGAAGTGTTTTAAACTTGATGAATCTATAGAAGTTGAAAAAAATGAAAAAAGATTTGCCATTCCCTTACCCATACAAAGGCGAATGATATGTACTAAGAAATAAAGAAACACCTAATTATGAATATAGAAGAAATTGAATTTTCAAACCTATTAATGGCATTTGGTTTAACCTTGTTTGCAGGTTTAGCCACCGGTATCGGAAGTGCCATGGCTTTTTTTGCCAAACAAACCAATACCAAGTTTTTATCCATTTCCCTCGGTTTTTCGGCAGGGGTAATGATTTATGTTTCATTTGTTGAAATTTTAGAAAAAGCCAAGGATAGTTTAATTGAACAATACGATGAGGTTATGGGAACTTGGGTGACCGTGGCTGCATTTTTTGGAGGTATTTTATTAATTGCGTTGATAGATAAGTTTATTCCATCGGCTGAAAATCCTCATGAAATGGAAAGTATTGAGGATATGAATGATGCTTCTCCAAATAAGAAAAGGCATTTAATGCGCATGGGTATGTTTACCGCATTGGCTATTGGTATCCATAATTTTCCTGAAGGTTTAGCAACTTTTACGGCAGCCTTAACTGATCCTAATTTAGGTATAGCCATTGCCGTTGCCATAGCTATCCACAATATTCCGGAAGGAATTGCAGTTTCGGTACCTATATATTTTGCTACAGGAAGTAAAAAGAAAGCATTTAAATTGAGTTTTTTATCGGGTTTAGCCGAACCAATTGGTGCCATTGTAGGTTATCTCATCTTAATGCCGTTTTTAACTCCTGCCATGTTCGGGATTATTTTTGCTGGTGTTGCCGGTATAATGGTATTTATTAGTTTGGATGAGTTATTGCCAGCCGCTCAAAAATATGGCGAACATCATTTATCGATATATGGTTTGGTTGCCGGAATGGCTGTTATGGCCTTAAGTTTATTATTGTTTTTATAAGAGATCTCACACCTAAAATTATGAATAAAGTTTTTAAACTCTCAATTGTTTTCTTGAGCCTATGCTTTAGTATAAGTGCTCAAAAAACAGATGCCAATATATTTGGTGATGTTCAGTCAAACGGAGATCATCTTCCCATGGTAAGTGTATATGTTAAAGGTACCACCAAGGGAACAGCAACGGATATGTCGGGTCACTATATGTTAATTGATTTGCCATTAGGCGATCAAACCATTGTGGCCAATATTATGGGCTTTAAACCTGTTGAGAAGAAAGTAAATATAGAGGCCGGAAAAGCCATTGAATTAAATTTTGAATTGGTTGAGGAGGTAATGACAATTGACGATGTAGTAATTACAGGTACAAAAACCTTTAAACGCAAAACAGAGTCTCCAGTAATTGTAAATGTGCTTGAAGGGAAAACCTTGGAGTTAATTCAGGCTTCTACCTTATCAGAAGGTTTATCTTTTCAGCCCGGTTTGCGATTAGAAACCGATTGCCAAACTTGTAATTATACACAGCTTCGTATGAACGGTTTGGGCGGAGGCTATTCTCAAATACTAATTAATAGCCGACCCGTTTTTAGTCCATTAACCGGATTGTATGGTTTAGAGCAAATTCCGGCCAATATGATTGAGCGAATCGAAGTTGTTCGAGGAGGCGCTTCGGCACTTTATGGAGCAGGAGCAATTGGAGGTACTGTAAACGTTATCACGAAAGTGCCTAATAAAAATACTTTTTCAGCATCAACTAATTATGGTGTAATAAATGGTTCTGCTGCCGATAGACAAATTACGGCCAATGCTAGTGTTGTAACAGATAGGAGGAATGCAGGTTTAAGCATTTTTGCAACCCATCGTAATCGTGATTCATATGATCATAATGATGATGGCTATAGCGAGATGGCTCATCTTAAAAATAATTCGTTTGGTTTAAATGGATTTATTCTTCCAGCACCTAATCATAAAATAGAATACAACCTTTCTTCAATGTACGAGTACCGCTATGGCGGGAATAAAGAGGAGGGGCCTGCATTTTTAGCCGATCAGAGTGAAGAAAGAACCCACAACGTATTAATAGGTGGAGTAGATTATAGCTTTAACTTTAATAATAATCTATCGTCGTTCGCTGCTTTTTTTGCAGGACAGAATACAGATAGAGATCATTATACGGGTATAATGCCCGATGAGGATGATCAGCCTGCTTACGACGAGCATTTTAAAAATCCGCCCTATGGCGTAACGGCTAATCAAACCTATATTGGAGGTATTCAAATGAATCATATGCTCTCTAATTTCTTAGGAGGAAAAAACAACTTAACCTTCGGCATGGAGCATAATTACGATGATGTAAAGGACGAGATTGATGCATATGATTATTTAGTTGATCAAACTACTAATAATACGGGTGCTTATTTGCAAAGTGATTGGGCAATAACAAAGTCGTTTACATTACTAACCGGAGTTCGTGGCGATCAGCATAACTTGGTTGACAACCTAATTTGGAGCCCTAGAGTTTCTGGATTGTACAAAAAGAATAACTGGCAAATGCGAGCCAGTTGGAGTACGGGTTTCAGACCACCACAAGCTTTTGACTCAGACCTTCATATTGCCTTTGCAGGAGGAGGAATACAGCGCGTAGTTTTAGCTGATAATCTGAAAGAAGAACGTTCTCAAAGTACATCGGCATCTGTTAATTATGATTATCCAACAGAGCATTTCATATTAGGATTTACTCTTGAAGGATTTTATACACGTTTAGATGATGCCTTTATTTTAGAGGAAGCAGGTACGGATTCCAATGGAAATTCCATTCTTGAAAAAAGAAATGGTGATGGATCTACAGTTCAAGGAGGAACATTTGAGTTGAGAGCCAATTACAATAGAAGAGTTCAACTAGAGGGAGGTTTAACATTACAAACTAGTAAATACGATTCGGAGGTTTTTTGGAGCGAAGATTACGCAGGTACTACAGATTACTTAAGAACTCCCGAGCAATACGGTTATTATACTTTAACTTATACTCCGCGTAATGGAATTAAAGCTGCTTTGTCGGGCGTTTATACAGGTTCAATGTTAGTGCCTCATTATGGAGTGCCGGGTGATGTTGGAACCCCAGAAATGGATGAGTTGGTAAAAACGAGTAGCTTTTTTGAGAATAATATTAAAGTATCGTACGATTGGGATTGGCTCGAAAAAGGTATCAGTATAGAGGTATTTGGTGGTGTTCAGAATATTTTTAACCAATACCAAAACGATTTCGACACCGGTAAAAACAGAGATAGTGGTTATATTTATGGCCCATCTCGACCAAGAACAATTTTTATTGGCTTAAAGTTAGCCAGTTTGTAATAATATAGACAGAAGATTAAAGGCAGAAGAGAAAGAGTCACTTTAGCCTTCAACCTTCGGTCTAATTACTTAAAAAAAATAACATGACTAAAAAGGAGCGTTTTGATAAAGTAATAGAATGGTTTAAAATTAACATGCCTATTGCAGAAACTGAGCTTGATTATACAAATCCATATGAGTTGTTAGTAGCAGTAATACTATCGGCACAATGCACAGATAAGCGTGTAAATATGGTTACTCCAGATTTGTTTAAACGTTATCCTTCGGCAAAAGAATTATCTGAGGCCGAGCCTGCTGAGGTATTTGATTATATACGATCGATAAGTTACCCAAACAATAAAAGCAAGCACTTGGTTGGTATGGCAAAAATGCTGTACAACGATTTTGGAAACGTGGTACCTGAAGATATCAAGGATCTACAAAAAATGCCTGGGGTAGGCCGTAAAACCGCCAATGTGGTAACAAGTGTTATTTTCGATAAACCAGCTATGGCAGTAGATACGCATGTGTTTAGGGTGTCAGCGCGAATTGGTTTAACAACAAACTCAAAAACTCCCCTTGATACAGAAAAACAATTGGTGAAATTCTTCCCAGAAGAATTATTGGCCATTGCACACCATTGGTTAATACTTCATGGCAGATATGTGTGTTTGGCCCGTACACCTAAGTGCGCCAAATGTGGCTTGCAAGATTTATGTAAGTATTACCAAAAGGAGAATAAAGTGAAAGCGTAAGGCTTATTTCTATCACAGATACTCTTGTAAGGCAGAGTTTTCTATTTTCGTATAGGGCCTAGATTCATATTTTCCAAACGTTGGAATATTATATTAATAACCTTTGAATTTCAAACGGAAATATGACCTTCTCCTTTTAGCTTTCTACTGTAATCTAGTGTAGTTTATGATGGATGAATTATTACAAAGAGTGATTTGTTTTACTATAGTAGGTTTCGAGAAATTCATTATAATTGAAAGGCATTATTCTTATTATATTTGATTACTTATAAAAAGATAATCAATTAGGCTATTTAGTAATGCGTGATCTAATTTGGATATTTATTGTTTAAGTAATATTGAGATGTTAATATCTAACAGGATGGAATGGGAAGCTAAATTTTCGAAAGAAGTACTTAAATTGAAGGCTGATAACGAAGGAGAGGTTATTGCTGTTCTCTTAAGTTCAAAATTTAATGTAGGTAAGCGTAAGTCAGTACTATATATTCATGGCTATGTAGATTACTTTTTTCATCCCCATCTTTGCGAAGAATTCCATAAGAATGAATTTGACTTTTACGCATTAGATTTGCGTAAGTATGGAAGGTCTTTATTACCACATCAAACGCCTAATTATTGCGAGAATATTGAAGAATATTATGAAGAGTTGGATTTGGCAATTGACTTAATCAGTAAACAAAGCGCTTCGGTATATCTTTTGGGGCACTCAACAGGTGGTTTGTTAACGGCTTCTTATATGAATAATGGTACCTTAAAAGATAAGATATCAGGACTCATATTGAATTCTCCATTTTTAGATATGACGCATCCATCTTTTCAAACCAAATTATCGTATAAAGCATCAAAGGTGATAACCTTGTTTAAACCGAATGCTAAAATTGAAGGTGTATTATCGCCTATTTATGCCAAAAGCGTGCATAAGGATTTTTATGGAGAATGGGATTTTAATTTAGATTGGAAACCAATTAGTGGATTTAGTACTTACCTAAAATGGTATAGAGCCATTGTTAATGCTCAAAATGCTTTGCGTAAATCGAACATCCAGGTGCCGGTATTATTACTCCACTCAAATGAGTCGTTTGAACCGAAAAGTTATACTGAAAAAGTAAAGCAGGCAGATACGGTGCTAAATGTTAATGATATGATTCGGATTGGGCCAAGTTTAGGGAACAGTGTTACTTTAATTGGAATAAAAGGTGGAATGCATGATTTATTTCTTTCGGCCTTAGAGGTTCGTAAAACTGTTTTTAGAGAACTTTTTGTTTGGATAGATATTATTAATAAGTAATTCTATAAACTACATTTCTTCCAGAATCAACTTTCATTTATATTTGCACTCTATGAGTGAGCAGTGTTTTATTCCTTTTACTGGTAGTATCGATTCTGAATTAATACCATCAGAATTAAATAACCCCTTTGCATTAATTACTCCTGAAGTTTGCAAGATAGCAGCAGAGCAATTGAAAGATTATTTGTTGAAGAATCAATTAAAGTGGAAACATAACTTTGGTTTTAGCGAGCACAAAAACAACCTTGTTAAAGGTAAAATGTTTGGTGTTTTAGTAGTTCAATCTAAACAAGGAGAGCTAGGTTTTTTGGCTACGTTTTCAGGTAAAATTCAAGATGATCCACATCCTAAAATATTTGTTCCTTCTGTATTTGATGTGTCATCAGATGATTTCTTTATTAATAAAGGGATGACCGCTCTTACTGAAATAGGCGTGCGTATTAAGGCATTAAAAGAGGAAGGATCAAAAGAATCATTAACTGAAGCAAAACGTTTGAAGGAAGTGCGTAGGCGGAATTCCGTTAGTTTACAGAAACAGTTATTCGATAACTATAAGTTTGAAAATAGGGAAGGGACAGTGAAAAATCTTTGTGATATTTTTACTGAGTATGACGGTAGGAACCCTGCTGCGGGTGCGGGTGAGTGCGCAGCTCCAAAATTGTTGCAATATGCATTTGAACATGAGATGAAATCTTTGGCAATTGCAGAATTTTGGTGGGGGAAGTCAACCAAATCGGAGGATAGAAAGCATAAAGAATTTTATCCGGCTTGTAATGATAAATGCCGTCCAATTTTATCATTTATGTTGGGCCAACGTTTTTAAACGTGATAAGAAATCACCTTAAAAAAGAGGAGTTGTTTTTTAAAGAATTAAACAACAATTACAATATCAAATAATCAGGCTGTTGATTGGATAATAACAGCCTGATATAGTGTAATTACGTTTTAATAATTTTTTATTATAAAATTATATGCGTTGTCCGATAAAATCAGATCCACCAATTCTTCAACTGGTTTTCCCATAGAAAGCCTTTTAAACTTCTTCATTTGGGGCATGTATTTAATCAGGCATTCTCTTAAACTAGGGAACTCATCGCTTGTAATAAAACTATCTAAAGGGTTAATCATACCATCAAAATCGGTTCCTAAGCTTAATACAGTCCATGCATTGTTTTTTTCATCTTCACTAAGAAGGTCTGAATCAACAATGGCTCCAATTATTCCTAAAATATTATCGGCTACACGTTCAGTCCAGAATTGCTTTACTTCCTCGGTGTTCTTTTTAATATCTTTATTGCTGAATAGTTCTTTCTCCTCTTCAATTCTATCGTTACCAGATAATACTCTTTGATCTAAGTTGAGCCCGATAATCCCTTTTGATTGATAAATTTCAACAATCTCCTGATCAGATAAATTGATACTCCAAGGGTTAAAATTACTTGAGTTGTCATATTTATTTGAAACATTATCCGGAATAAGGATAGAGTCACTCATGGTTTTATGACTACCATAACCCATATGGCTTGCAATAATCGGAATGGTGTCTTCATTACTTTCGTTATAACGCCTTATTTTCTTATGGTATTGCAAACGCGAGGCAATACTCATATGCTTGGTATCTATTAAGATACGTTTTGTGTGGTGTGCATAATTATTGATACCCAATAAAGCATCAATCAATTGCATGCCATTATCGTTTATTGGTTCGTTTAAACCCACTTGTTGCGATAATACTTTAGCCGCAATGCCCGGAATACTCTTGCATTGGCCACAAAATCCGTTGTAGAAGTGATGCGCAAATGTGATGTACAGTGGATGTGCCGACCAGCTTTTTAGTTTCTCAACATTGGCAATAACCTCAGTCATATTAATAGCTCCATTTAATATTTGATGGTTGTTACCAGATATTAATGAATGTGCCCCTTCAATGCTCGGAATCATTACAATTGTTTTGTCATCGCTCAAGGCTTTTTCTACCTTATTGCCAGTGTTTGGTAACACGTACTTCCATCCGGGTAATGATTCTTTCTCTATGCCTTGGTCTTTCTCAAGAAACTTGAATTCTTTTTGCAGGTACTCAAAATAATTAAACTTGGGATCTTGAACCTTATTAATATATCTGGTGGGTAAATGCACCACAAATTGTTTGGCCAATACATCAGTTAATGAACCTGTGCCAATGACTGCCGGATCGAACCAATTTTGTTCAATTGGATAAAGAGCTGCCACCACAAGTTTAACATTGCCCTTGGCCAAAGCGGGCATATTGCACTGAAAAAACTCAGGAAACTCACTGTTGCGTTGTCTATCCTTCGGAGGATTATCCCACCATAAATCTTCTTTGCGTTTTTTGCCAACATTATAAAAAGTAAATTGGTGTAGGGTAGGGTGGCAATGTATATCTGCTATGGGTTTCATATTTTATTAGATTAAGGAATTGTTGATCATAAATGATATTTTATCTCAAACGAAATATATCAGGCATGGTTTCATTGCAAGCACTCTTTTATGGTAACCATGATGTTTATTGGATTATACTTTATTATGACGAGGCGTCAAAAGTTTACTCATTTTCAATTGATATTAAATGAAGCAAAACCTCATAAGCATCATCATTCATAATTTTTGCCTTTAGCCAAGCATAGTATACCGATGCATGTAAATCTTCTTGCTCAATGGGAATCCAGTTAAAACTGTTTTCCACGGTATCATAAAAGGCGCTTGTTTCAGCAATATTTGGCTCTTCAACAACTTTACTAAGTAGCTGTAAAAACACTTTCACTCTATCGAGTTGCGGGAGATTACCAAACCACTCTTTACGTCTTAGAAGCGCTCTAATTCTATTGGAAGCTATGTCGAAGTTACCCAGTTCAAACTGAATGAAAATATCCAAAATATCCTTCTTAATTACCCATTCAATACCGGCAACTTTGGCACACCAGGCATTGCTATGTGCTATTGACGACAGTACTTTGATGGCTTCTTTAAAGTTCTTCTTAAATAATAAGTATATGGCTTTGTTCAGCTTAAGGTTTAGCGTTTCATTTGGCTGGAATTTAATATCGCTGGTAAGGCTAATAGTATCAATTGCATCATCTATTTTACCTGTGAAGAATAAAAGCGCGCATTGCAATTGCGTAACTTTTGGTAAAAGCTTTGTGTATTCCGTTTTTACCAACAATTGCATTTGCTCCTTTAATATATGCACATATTCTGTGGCTTGTTTAAACTGTTTGTTTCTAAACAAGGTGTGTGCAATCATATATTGTATGCGCGCCAAGTATATCTTATCTCGCTCAGTAGGTTTATCTGAAACAATAATTTTAGAATAATATTTTAGCAATATGGGTTCAAAACTGTAGTAATCCTTGCTTGAGGTAGCTGCACTTCGAGTGATAGAAAGCAAGCGGTATACCACAGACGGACGTTGAGCCAGGGCCTCATTTAAATTATATTGATTTAAAGTATCGTCGATAATACTTTGCATATCGGGTGTGTGCACCGATGATTTTGATTTACGGAGGTAGTATTGAATAATCTTATAAGCAGTATCAATTTTGTCGTCCTCAATGGCCAGGTTTAAGTATCTCTCTTTACGCTCTAAAATAGGTGCAATGTCTTGCTTAACCTCATGCAAAGGAATTTCTAAAAACAAGCGCATGATTTGATTGGCTAAGGAGAATAACTCAGAAGAAACAGCCATTTGCTCTGCCTTCTTTAGGTATTTCCAGGCCAAGTTGTAGATGCCATGTTCTTTTAAATATCGTGTTAAACTAATGTATGCAGTTACTTGAGTTTCTGCAGTATCATCTTCGCGTAACTGTTTAAACAGGATGAAATCACTCAAGTGTTTGAGCAATTTCTTTCTGAGGGCATGGTAGGCTACAACATTTTTGGTTTCGTATAAGAGCGGTACAATTTCGTTTTGCTGTAGTGCTGCATTCTTATGAAGCAGGAGAAATAACTCCAGATCCTTCCGATTTTCTTTGCGCTTTTGCCTATTGATAAATGAACTAAATTCAATAACATCGGATTTGCTAAAAGCTTTAATTATTGAAGTTAATGCATCCATTTGTGTGTTTTTAAAAGTCTGTTTTGATATATGTATATCCCAAATATAGTATAATAATTTAGGTTATTGGGGTTTGTTTTAAAAGTCTGTTATTTGGTAAAGTTGGTTTGTGCTTAGCCTTGATTACAGTGTATGTTTGTATCGAAATAATAAACATTCAAAACCGAAATTTTAATATTATGAACGAGTTAATTAAGAAACACTGGATTACAGCACTGGGAATTTTGTTCTTATTCTCATCATTCGCTTATTTCTTAAAAATGGCCTTCGATAATGGATGGTTTCCGCCAGAAATTAGAATTTTAGCAGGCTTTGCAATGGGAACAACACTCTTGTTTTTTGGCTATCACTTTTATCATAAAAAGAACTTATACCTAAGTCAGATTTTATCGGGTACAGGTATGAGTGCTATTTATGCCACCTTCTCCTATGTGGCTTTTGCCGATGGCATTCACTGGCCCTACAATATTACCTTTATTTCAATATTGGCATTAACCGTATCAACCACATATGTAAGCTACTACTATAACTTAAGGGGCTTAATGTTTATAAGTATGATGGGCGGCTTGTTATCGCCAATATTTATGAAGGCTCAAGCCAATAACGATTTATTGTTGTTTGCCTATGTGTTTATTTTAAATGTAGGTGCGCTTTATATGAGTATCTCAAAAAAGTGGCCCGAGTTACGCGCCATGTCATTTGTATTAACGGTAGCCATTTATACCAGTTATTACATCTGTTTTGATCCTGATTTTTGGATGCGCCCATTTTTTTACGCAGCAACTTTATTTGTGAGTTATATGGTGGGTTCTATTTATGCATCGTACCGCGAAAAGGATTGTTTTAGTGGTTGGAATTTATATCTAAGCCTAATTAACGCCATGTTATTTATATTCTGGTCCATCTATATTTTAGACAGTTTTAGTATTTCGTTCACGGTGCCATTAATGGTTGTGGGTTTCACATTTTTATTGGTTGCTGCTGTTATATTTTATTTAACTGAAAAACGAATATTTCCATCGGCTTTATACGTGGGTTTTAGTTTAATACTATTTGCCATGTCTGCCTCAAACATAAAGCCCTTTGGTTTTCAGGGATTAGAATATGTAATAGCCACACTACTTTGGTTATTAATTACTGTAGCTACTTATACTGTGGCCATTTACACCAAAACTAAGTCCTTAGTAAAGGTAAGTTACGGAGCTTGGTTTTTATTAATTGCGTATTGGGTTAGCAATGCATGGGATGTGCAATGGGTAGAATTATTTGGCATTAAATACCTACCATTTTTAAATGCAGGTGCACTTACGTGGATGCTGTTGGCAGCCTTCGGATTTTACATCAGCAAAAAGGAGCAAGCGAAGGATAAAAGCTTGAGTGTAATTTTGGCAATTATTTCTAATGTAATTGTGGGCGGATTGTTTGCGGTTCAGATTAACAATTTATGGTTGGCCTACGATATTGCATCGCTAAGTAAAGCCATAGTATTATCGTGCACCTACATTGTTTATGCACTATTTATTTTTCTTTGGGGATCGTATACTAAAGAAATTGCTTACAGAATAATGGGATCCATTGTAATTATAGCAACCTCAGTAAAAGTGTTTTTCTGGGACTTATCTGGCGAAGCCAATATTAGTAAGATGCTATTTTTAATGTTAATAGGAGTGCTTACTTTGGGTATTGCCTATATCAATAATCAATGGTTCAATAAACAATCGCGCAATATTGCAGTTAACAGTGAGGATGCTGACAGCGATGTAATAGAATAAACAAAAAGTAGGATTCGTTATGTCAACCCCATAAATCGCATATATTTGCAAAGCTCCCCATTAAAAAAGTTATTGGGGAGTGTATAAAATAGAAGGTTATGAAAACAAGAAAAACATTTTGGCTCCCTTTATTTATTACCAATTTTTTAGGAGTTCTAAACGATAATTATCTCAAGTACTTGGTGTTTTTCATCAGTACCACATGGATAATGAAAGATAGTGAGTCGATTGTTATTATGTTGGCCTCGGCACTATTTGTAATTCCGTATATATTGTTTTCGCCCATTGCAGGTAAGTTGGCGCGCGATTATTCAAAAGCCAAAATAATACAACGTGCCAAGCTGGCTGAAATTCCTATTATGGTAATTGCCTCGGCGGGTTTTATTTTTGAAAGCATTATCGTAACCATGTTTGCCATATTTTTAATGGGACTGCAAAGTGCCTTATTTTCACCTGCAAAGTACGGTATCATACGCGATATTGGGGGTAAAGAAGGAATATCGTACGGAACGGGCGCCATGGAAATGCTCACTTTTATGGGTGTTTTAATTGGAACTTATGTAGCCGGTGTTTCTTCAGATATTAGCAAGAGCGAAAGTTTGGGCGCTTATCAATTACCAATAGTTTGTAGTGCTTTAATTGGCTTTGCTGTAATAGGATGGTTGTTGAGTTTAAAAATTCATCCTCAAGAGAGCACACCCGAAGAGGAAGACGATACTTCGTTAAATCCGATTATATTTTTGGTGCGTTCTTACAAATGGAGCAAGCAAGTAAAAGGTTTAAATGTGGTAATTATGTCTCTGGCTACATTTTGGGCCATAGGTTCATTGTTGCAGATGAATATTACAGTGCATTGTCGTAATGTATTAGAGTTATCAGATACCGCAACAAGTTCTATAATGGCTTCGGTAGCAATTGGAATAGGTTTAGGGTGTTATCTCACTGGCGTGATTATGAACAAAGGCATCAAGATGTACTTGGTTCCCATTGGAGGTTTGGGTATGCTCATTTGCGTATCCCTGATATTTGTATTGAACCCTTCTACCACACTTTTTACCATACTAATTATACTCACGGCTTTTTTTGCCGGAGTTTTTAAAATTCCGCTAAATGCCTTTATACAGGATAGGGTAAAAGGACGAATGTTAGGTTTAATATTGGCCTATAATAACCTAATGTTATTCACATTTATTTTGTTATCGGCAGGTATTTTTGGCGTTGTAGAAACCGCAGCAAGTTCAATAGGCGTTTTTGCGGCAGTGGCCATAATAACCTTAATAGCAACACTGGCAGCTTGGATAAGAATACCAGGCGCCATGAAATCAAAACAATCGTAAATTTTAATATTGGTTATGAAACAACATCATCCTATAGTTATAAAGTTTGCTCAGTTATTTTCTGTATTGGTTCGTTTTATCCTAAGTGCGCGTTACCGAGTAAGCGTTAAAAATGCATCCTTACTAAAAGGGAGAACAGCAAGGGTTATATTGCCCAATCATCAGGCTATAATGGACCCCGTTATTTTGTTTGCCAATTTATACAAATATACCTCGGCAGTGCCGGTGGTTACCTCGTCGTATTACGATATGCCGGTGGTAAAGTCAATATTTAAAACTTGGGGAGCTGTGCGAGTGAGCGATTTAGAATCGGGCAGCAGAAATACAAAGGTGCTCGATCAAATTACCGATGGCATCAATAAGAGTTTAGATTTAAATAATAATGTGGTTCTCTATCCTGCCGGACAGTTAGCCGGACAAGGGTACGAGCGTATTTTAAATAAACAAAGTGCTTTTAAGGTAATTGGCAATATGCCCAATGATGCACAAGTATTAGCAGTTCGCATATCGGGTTTATGGGGTAGTCGTTGGTCGAAGGCATGGACTGGTAAATCGCCCTCTTTTGGTAGCATGTTATTAAAGTGTTTGGGTTTGCTATTGGCTAGTTTGTTGTTCTTTTTACCAAGGCGTAAAGTCAGTATTGAGATTATTGATGTTACAAAAGAGGCTAAGGCAAAGAGTAAATTAGATAAAAAAGCCTTTAATGAATACCTAGAAAGCGTTTATAACCAAAATGGCGAAGAACAGGTAAAGTACGTGAAGTATCATTGCTTGGCTCCTAGGCTTAAAAAGCAATTGCCCGATACCATTGTAGGCTCGGTAAAGTTTGCCAAGCAAGAGATGGTAAGCGGTAAGCACGATATCCCCGACGAAGTATTTAAAAAAGTACAGTACATATTGCATCAGATATTAGAAGGGCTTACTGAGATTAAGAAAAGTGACTTTCTTCAAATAGATTTAGGCGCCGACTCCTTAAATATTGTGGAAATTATTGATGCCATTGAAAATGAGTTTGAGAGTTTTTCGCCTCCTCAAATTATTGAGGTAAAAACGGTAAGTGATTTATGCTTGGTGGCCATGGGACAGTTTAAAACCGATACGGATTTAAAGCCCACCAAATTGTACCACAATGTAAGTGAGGTTAAGAGATTGGCGATTAATGAAGATCAGAATATATTACAACAGTTTATTAAATCGTTTACCACCCATAAAAAAGATCCGTTTTGTTACGATGCCATGTTGGGTTCAACAGATAAAAAGACCTTCTTTTTAAAAGCCTGTGTGGTATCTGAATTATTAAAAAAGGAAGTAAAAGAGCAGCATGTGGGCATAATGCTACCTGCTTTGCAAAGTACCACAATGCTTATTGCAGCTTGTTATTTGGCCGGTAAAATTCCGGTAATGCTTAACTGGACAGTAGGCAAAAAAATACTACAACATTGTATTGATACGGCAGGCGTAAAAACCATATTATCGGCAGGTGCTTTTATTAGTAAAATAGAAGAGCAGTTGCCTGATGATTTAAAGGATAAGATTATCCTGCTTGAGAAAAAAGTACCCGAATTAAGCACGATCACTAAATTAAAAGGAGCCTTAAAAGCTACCTTTCCTGGAGTATTTATATCGGCAAAGCGCATACCCGATGAAGCGGTTATTTTATTCACTTCGGGTAGCGATGCCTTACCCAAGGCAGTTCCGTTAACGCACCGTAATATTGTAAGTGATTTGGCCAGTGTGTTTAAAATTATAAATCTCGATAACAATCAAAGTTTTCTATCGTTTTTACCGCCATTTCATAGTTTCGGATTTTCAGTATTGAGTATTTTGCCCCTCTTAACAGGAGCAAAAGTGGCTTATACGCCTAACCCTACAGACTCAAGGGAGGTATTGCGAATAATGAAGCATGTTAAAGCCAATATTTTGGTGGGCACACCAAGCTTTTTAAAACTATTATTATCCGAAGGATCGGCATACGAATTTAAATCGGTGCAATATGCCGTGTCGGGAGCCGAGGCCATGCCCGAAAGTTTAAAACTTCAGTTTGAAGCCCTCACGCAAAATGGTATTATACTCGAAGGTTATGGAATTACCGAGTGTGCGCCAGTGCTAACTATTAATCCGCAGAGCAAACAAAAGCTGAATAGTGTGGGCAAATTTTTGCCCGATGTTACCGGATTGGTGCTTGATGTAGAAACGCATCAACCACTAAAAGCAAACGAGGCAGGAATGATTTATGCCAAAGGCCCCAATGTATTTGATGGCTATTTAAATCAGCCCGAACTAAAGCCCTTTGAAGAAATAAATGGCGAGCGCTATTATAAAACTGGCGATTTGGGTTATATAGATGAGGAGGGTTACTTGTTTATCACCGGAAGGTTAAAGCGCTTTATAAAAATAGCAGGGGAGATGATCAGTCTGCCTTTTATAGAGAAAATATTATTACAGAAATACGGCAGCCACGATGCACAAGTTTTAGCTGTTGAAGGAAGCGACAAAGTTAAGCCCGCTCGCATTGCCTTGTTTGCAAAAAATGATATCGATTTAAACGAAGCCAATGCCTACCTGCTACAAAATGGAGTAGCGCCCATTGCTAAACTCAAAGAGCTAATTGCAATTGATGAAATACCTGTGTTAGGAACAGGCAAAACCGATTATAAAGTATTGAAGGCTATCTTGGAGAAGGATTTAGTCAACTAAAAAACCGCTGCATCCCGCTAGGGGACAGTACAAAACCCTAGGGGGCGATAAAAAACTCTAGGGGAGCAGCTCAACTTGCTAGGTGGCAGAATAATCTTCTAATAGCTTGGCGTCATTGGTTTCGGGGGCGGCCCAAACCTTTAGTAGTTTGTTGTCATTTGCCTGGGGGACTGCATATAACTCTCGCTGACGATATGAATACGCTAGGGGAGCAGTTGAATATATTAGGGGACGCTAAAAACTTCCAGTAGCTTGGTATCATCCACTTAGAGGATGGCTTAAACCTGTAGTAGTTTGGTATCGATTACCTGGGGGAAGTATCAGAAAAATTAAAGTCTATAAAAAGGGCTTTATGCTTCTAAACCGGTTTGAATCTTTTACAAATAGTGAAGAAATGAATCAGTTTTTTGGGAAAATTAGGATGCAATTTTTTATATTTTAATGATATAAAATTAGAATCTATGAATACTTGGAACACAATGATTAAGTATAAAGAAGAACAGAAATTCAGACAATGGTGGTTTTGGCTGATTATAACTATAATTGGGATGATACCAATTTATGGAGTTTATAAACAACTAATATTGGGCGAAAAATTTGGGAATAATCCAATGTCGGACTTTGGACTTATTATATTCTCAATAATGATGTTTGTATTAATCGTACTTTTTTTAACCATAAAACTTACAACCAGCATTGATGAAAACGGAATTAGCATGCGCTTTGCCCCATTTGTTACAAAGAGAATTCAATTCAGTGAGATCAGAAAAGCTGAAGTAGTGAATTATGGATTTGTTGGTGGTTGGGGAATTCGATTTGGGACACAATACGGAACCACCTATAATATTAGCGGTAATAAAGGACTAGCCATAGAGTTGATAAACGGGAAAAAGATTTTAATAGGCACGCAGAAAGAAAGTGAATTAAGGCGTATAATTAAAACGGCTGAAGCTGATCTACAATAATGATATTACAATCATTATTGTAGATAGTAACTTATCGCTGCACTTGATATTTTAACCTTAACAAACAATTATAGAAATGGATTTTTCAAATGTTACAAATGGCATTCTACAGTATATTGATACTTGGGAACAAAAATTAATTGATTTACCAGTTGATACGATTTCAAATAAGAGAAATACACAAAACAGAACTATCAAACAGATTCTTGGTCATCTGATTGATTCTGCTTCAAACAATCATCAGCGCATGGTTCGTTTACAGTATATCGATAAACTTGAATTTCCAGATTATCAGCAGGATAATGACTTATGGATTGCCATACAAGATTATCAAAATGCAGATTGGAACACAACAATTCAGATGTGGAAGTATTATAATTTGCACATTATTCAGGTGATAAAATCCGTAGATCAAACAAAACTGAATAGTTCGTGGCAAAGCTTTGAGGATTTTACTGTAACGCTTCGTCAAATGATTGAGGGATACTTAGGACATATTGAGCTGCATTTCAATGAGATTCAGGATTTGATTGATAAGTAGACAGTGCGGATGGAAAAAATGAAAAGACTAATATATGTAACGGGATTCTTAACACTAATGATTTCTTGTACTTTAAAATTAAATCAAGAAAAGAACCTAAACTACAAGGAAACCCAGGTTTCATTTTTTGATTTAGCTCATGGAGATTGGACTACGAATAAATGGATTCGTATACCAGCAAATTTAAAAATGGTAAATGAGACATTTAAATGTATTGGCTATCTTAATTTGATCCCATGTGAATTTATGAAATCCAATGACTTCTTTATTCGAGATATCTGCATTAATAAGAATTTCTATGATCTTTTTGACAGTTTAGAAATCACCTATAGCCTTGATACGATTCACAGCAAGTATTACAGAGAGTTTTGGAATAGAAGACGCAAAGAGGAAAATGAAAGTATTATTTATGAAATAGTTAAGGATGTAAATTTAATTAAGAAACAGAAAATCATAATGTATGATCCTTATTTTGTAAATGATACTCTATATGATTTATTACAAATTCAATTTAGATACGACACATTAACCAATGATTTAGCTAAAGAAGATTTTGATGTTTTAAAGAAATATGGATTACACGAATCTGCGTACAATTTGTTATACGAACGTTACGACTATTATGATATTAATTGGAATAGAGATAGTTTGGTTGAAACATTAGATACAGTAACAAATTATGTTGGAGCATGGTTTGAGGATAATACAAAATAGAAAAAGGAGAATTTGGATTGAAGCAATGAAACAATTTTTATTATATAGATATTTGTTACTGATAATACTCTCATTTGTTCTATGTCCGTCGATATATGGCCAAAATACCGAGGTGCCTAATTCTGGACAGAGAGAAATAGTAACTCCCATCAAATTTAAAACGAGTAAGGAGCGAGACCTTAATTTAAAAAAGCGCTTATTTCTTTTAAATAAAGCGATAGAGTATTTAACTATTCCAGAAATACATACTCTTGAATTAGAAGGTCTTGAAAATGTGAACACAAAAGAATTGGTTTGTGTTAAAAATCAAACAAGGATTTATTTGATTGATAGTTACGATTGGGATTTGAATGAGCAACTACCAATAATTCCTAAGTGCTCAGTTATAAAAGCATTGCTAAAAAACAAAGACAATGTAACAGATGAGGAATGGAAATTGCTGAAATATATGGAGTTTTATAGTGGTAACTATACCGATAATATAAAGTATATCATTAATAGTCAAGAATTCGAAGTGGATAAGAACCTTACAAAGGTTATAGAATATAAGTTTGAGTATAATGCCCAAGGAGAATTATTCTTATCAAATACTAGCATCGAATAAGTTAATTAAATGGGGTATAGCTTCAGAACACTCTCTTGTACAACAAAGCCCCGATAGCAAACTATCGAGGCTTTGTAATACATTATTAAGCAGGTGCGAAAATCCAATCTGAATTATTCTACTAGTTCAGCATCCGACGGATACCATTCGCCATCAAACCATGCTTCAAGCGGACCGTAAAGTCTGAATATTGTATTCCAACCCTTGTTAGGGTTTGTTTGTATCCAATTATTTTTCATTCCTTTCGGAGCCTTTGGGCCAATAAAAATATCCCACGATCCATCTTTGTTTTGTTTCAAACCTTTTTTGTTGTTATCAATACCAGGGAACTGCTGATCTGTTTGTAACATCGATCTGGTTTGGTTATCATATATGGTAAACGACCAAAAATCTTTCATCGGAGGATTTGCCGGAATATGAAATTTGTAAGTTTTACTACCATCAAAGGTATTTCCCTCTTTATCAGAGTAGGCAATTGCATATTGCGAGCCCTTTCCAATTATCTTCATCGACATTGCAGGCGTTATTCCCGTAGCGTAAAAGTGAAAAGCACTTCGGGCATCCAATAATTTGGCTCCACCATGTTCAAACAAATAACTTTTATAAGCCAGCGGATTGAGCCATTGCGTACCCTCAAACTTATATAAGTATTCACTTCGTGGTTTAGCCATTTGTGTTCTAACAATGGCGCTACCAATTTTAGCCGCTTCGTCTAAAATGTTTTGCATACGTGCATCAGGCTTAAACTCTTGTCCTTTTACAATACCAATAGCAGCAAGCGTTCCTAAAATTTCAGAACTTTCGCCAAAGCTAGGTTCCGACTGAATAACCGCATTTATTTCGTTATAAATCTCGCTATCCATTCGATGAATGGTATTGAATTGTTTTCCCGATACATTTACAAAATTCATCTCCGGAGGATTGTTCTTTTTTGATAGTGGATAAATCTTAAAAGTCTCTTTGGTTGCGTTAACAGCTGGCATTGGGTCGCCATCCTTCTGAAAGCCTCTCCAAATAATCCAGTGTCCGTAGGTATTTGCTTGCTTCACAAAATAACCATCCGGCACCTCACCTTTGTAGTTTGGAGGTAGTATTAAAAACTTACCACCCTTAGCTTTATCCGGTCCCAAACGACCGAAATCGGCAACATATTTAAAATAATGATCATCAATAATTCCTAATACATCAGGCGGAGTTTCAATCACCATTGGTTCGTCACCAAGCTCTAACCACGATGTCATGTATACCGAAGTAGTGTTGGCCGTTAGAAACAGAGTTTTTGAATCCATCAGCTCCTCAAATATCAATGCAGTTTCATTGGCTTTACCCATCGAAAGAATCCCACGTTTCATGGCTTCCATCGATGCAATATGAATCCCTTTAGTATAGGCATCTACCGCATTTATTAAATCAATATAATCATAAACTTTTTCAGTAGTTTCAGGTAGCGGAACCCCATCCGTAAATTTTAATTCACCAAGATGTTCTGATTCAATCGTGTTCGCATTCTCAATACCAACAGGTATTGTTGTGGACATTTTCATTTTCTGCGCATAAGCATTGTAGCCTATGCCAACACACAATAACAAAAGTGCAATTGCTTTATTTCTCATGGATTTTAATAATTGAAGGTTAATACTCTATACATAACACTCCTATGTATTAAAAGGTTGTACTGACTAACTTAGTATAGAATTTACACTTTTAAGATTAGGGCGTTCCCCTGGGCTAAAAAGTCTGCATAGTAATGTTGTGCCTAACTTTATTGCATCTATTCTGAAATATCTAAATGTTGGTAGATTTCAGTCAGATCAATGTTTGTAGTAATTCGGTGAAATTTAATAGATATCTGCATTCCTTTTTTTGCGTTTGTTTTTTGCAAGCCAAAAAATAATTTTGATGTAGTAAGTAAAATTAAGGTACAAAAAAAACCAATTACACTTAATGTAATTGGGTTGCTTAATTCTTACTTAAAAGAGTTTATCTGCGGAGAGAGAGGGAACTGAAAATTTGCTTCAAATGCCCGTATATCAACGCTTTGTGTTTTGTAATTTTAAAGTCCGCTGTAAGTCCACCAAAAATGGCTTGAAATTGCTGTTTCAAATGCTTTTTAATGAGCTTATTTCACTCCAAAAGTACGAAAAAGGATTCGAACCTAAAAATGGCTTTTTGTCAAGTTTTTTTGAGTAAGAAGGATAGAAAGCGATTACGTCGATATACTATTACCAAAACCTATTATTAAATAACTATATTGTTTTGATTAGAAAGCTAATATTCGCAACAATAGTTAATTGTTTTAGGAGTAATTTTGTGGAGATAGTTATTGCCAATAACCTTTGATTATTTCAATGAAAAAGTAAGTTATAAAAAAAATGGAGGCTAGTAGCAATCTGTTTTAGCGGAAGAATAAATAATTCTAAGTACTTATGGATAGATCTAAATTGGCTAGATTGTTTTTATCCGTTGATGGAGTATTGGTATAAGCAATTAATTACCTGTAATAAAGCTTTTTGTTCAATTATAATCAGTACCTTCTATATCTAAAGAATACTCCAAATGAAGGTATCTGTAAATAGAAAAGACATCACTTTTAGTCCAGACCCTAGTAGGGTAATTGCACGTTTTATGTTTACAAGTGAAGAGCGAGCTATTAAGATCATACGTTATGTTTTAAATATGAATGAAAATGACGCTTCATTTGCCTTGCAACAGACCTTAAGGGATTACTCGATGCGACATAGAAATATTTCTAAAATATTTGAGAAACATTTTAATAGAGTTTTACACGTATTAACGTTCATGCAAATAGATCCTGATACAATTGAGTACGCTAGTAAAATATTAATTGGGTCTTTTTTTACAATGGAGTATTCCATAGAATCAGCAGCTTTTTTTAATCCATCTATGGTCGACCATCCCGACCAAACAGAAATAGCGCATGGTCATAAAAGAGTAATTCTTAGCTTTAGAGCTACAGGAGAAGGTCATATCTCGTCTATAGTATTTAGAACTGGGGTGCTGAGTGAAAACGACCATATTACGCTTGAGCCAACAGGTAATTTACTAGAGGAGGCCGAATCTATTTGGAGGTTCAATTATAACAAGGAAGATTTTGCCCGTAAAATTGAAGAAATGCAAGATTTTCATAGCATTATACCTCCTGAATTAATTTTAGACAAACTGAACAATCAATTTACTTACGGGGAATTGCATAAATGTATCAGAGAAACAAGGACATCTGTGCACTTGGCAAAAGATAAAGAACACCTTTACAATCAAATAATATGGTTGGCATCATCGCATTACGAACTTCAATTCTCGTTAGATACAAATATATCCGAAAGAGTAATATTTCCTGTATCAGCCAACGAAAAAAATGGAATTGAAGATGCACGATTTGTTAAATTTAAAGATGAAGATAATAAAGTAACCTACTATGCCACCTACACAGCATTTGACGGAACTACCATTTTGCCTAAACTACTAGAAACCGAAGACTTCTATCATTTTAAGGTAAGTCCGTTGCACGGTGAAATTGCTCAAAATAAAGGTATGGCTTTGTTTCCTCGAAAAGTTAATGGAAAATATGCTATGCTTTGCAGAATAGATGGCGTTAATAATTACATTGCTTTTTCGGATAATATTACCATTTGGAGAGAAGCAGAAATATTACAACAACCCAAATACTCATGGGAACTTATTCAGATTGGGAATTGCGGTTCTCCTATTGAAACGGAAGAAGGATGGTTGGTAATAACCCATGGTGTTGGCCCAATGCGCGAGTATGTATTAGGTGCGGCATTGTATGATTTAAATAATCCTGAAATTGAAATAGGAAGATCTAAAACACCACTTTTAATACCAAATTCAGAAGAAAGAGAAGGTTATGTACCGAACGTAGTATATTCATGTGGTTCAATGGTGCACAATGGTGAATTAATTATACCATACGCCATGTCAGACTATTCGTCTACGTATGCAACAGTAAATCTTAAAGAACTTCTTGATGAGTTAAGTGGTTCTATGTAAGTGTACTGCCTTGGAAGTGTATTATGATATGGCCTGTATTAGGTTTAATATATATTATCCCTATATACATTCATCTAGTTTTGAGTTAACACATATTACATATTTCTATAGAAAACCTAATGTTTTTGTATGTATTGATAGCAATATTAAAGTTCTCTGGCCGATATACTTATTAGTGTTTTTTAGTTAAAAATTAAGCATTTATGTTATGTTGCAAAGCCGTAACTTATTGAAATTGTTTAATGTTGTACTGGGGCGAGAGTGATAAATTGATTATCAGTGGCAAAGTTCAATTTCTTATTGCTTAGCCATAGCTACGGAATGAAAATTTGCAAAAGAACAATAAAATAAAGGTATTACTCACATATTTTGGATGTAACTTTAATCAAACTTCATTAAGTAAAATTAATAGATAATCTAATTTTCTATTCACCATTTAATTCGTATTTAATGAATGTATTACTTGATATTGGGGTATTACTTATTCTTGGGTATACAGCAGGGTGGATGCTTAATAAAATTGGCCTTCCTAAAATTGTAGGTTATATTTTGGTTGGAGTGGCGTTAAGTCCTAATACATCACATTTAATAGGGCAAGATACAATAGAAACAACAAAACCTTTAATGGATATCTGTTTGGCTTTTATCGCATTTGAAGTTGGTGGAGCTTTAAAGTGGTCCAAGATAAAGATACACGAAAAGGAGATAGTTAATATTACCGTATTGGCTAGTATAATTCCATTTATATTGATTGCTCTAACTGTATTTATTTTCGGTGTAATTTTTCCTTCACTATTACCTTTTGGTTCAATAGGGAATTTATCATTAGCTTTATTATTAGGTGTGTTGGCCAGTCCTACAGCTCCTGCTGCAACTTTAGCTGTAATACATCAATATAAAGCTAAAGGAAAGGTAACAGATACAATTCTAGGTGTAGTGGCTTTAGATGATGCGGTGGGTATTATTTTATTTAGTATTGTAATCAGTATACTATCCATGTTTTTGGGTGACCATAAAATGGTTGAAAATGCTCATTTAAATGCCGTATACCGTATATCAATGGCTATGTTTTTGGGAGCAGGAATAGCCTTGTTAATGAATTTGCTTTCAAAAATGTTGCAAATTAAAACTGAAGGGCAATGGATTGTTATTATTACTTCAATGCTTATTCTATGTTTGGGAACTTCTAAGCTTCTGCAGGTGGATGAATTACTTGCGAATATGACTTTGGGGCTTATGATTGCGAATAGAAGTAATCAGCATACAAAAATATTTAAGGTTGTTGAGCGATATACTGAAGAATTGATATTTCTTATTTTTTTCCTATTAAGCGGTTTACACCTCGATTTTACAACTATACCGCAGTCTATATTTTTAATAAGTATTTTTGTGGGACTTCGAATTGTAGGTAAATATATTGGAGTAAATATAGGCGCACGTGCTGCTAAGGCCGATACCTCAATACGCAAGTACACTGCCGGTGGATTATTGCCTCAGGCAGGTGTTGTAATCGGATTAGTACTTAGTATTAGTCAGAACGAAATCTTTTCAGATATTTCTGAAGTACTTTTAACGACCATAATAGGTGCTACAATTATTAATGAATTAATTGGACCTATTATCACAAAGCTTACCTTAAAAAAAGCTGGAGAAATAAAAAATGAGTAATCACTTCAATTTTTAACTGCTAAAATAGATCTATGCTATAGTAAGCTTTAATACTCCTAATAATGGATTTAGATACATTAAATGTGTGAATTATATAACTTATTATCAGTTATATGTAATGAGATGGATCTTGATTAAGCTTAACTTTATAATGCATGAATTATTATTAAGTTCCCAGCAAGTAAGGCTAGCAGCTATTAAAGGCAAATAATTATTCTGTTTGTTAGGGATTGTGAAATAAATAAAACTATTAGCAGATGAAAAATTTATTATATATCATATCCATGTTACTTTTCGTTATCTGGGGAATATTATATTTTGGTTTCGAGACTTCCGAAAATGTGAATATTCTACTGGTGGTAGCGGGTATGGTTATACTTGCAAGAATAATTTTTGATAAAAAATTGTAGTATTAACTTTAAATATAGACGACATGTTTCCAAAATTGAAAAATGCAACATTACACCCAGGCTGGACTGATGATTATTTTTCAGGTTCGTTATGGGCAGATGACAAGTATAGTGTAGGTGTTTATATACCAGCTGTTAATGTTAAAGAAGATGAGAATAAGTTTGATATTGAAGTTGCCGCTCCTGGTATGGAGAAGAAAGATTTTAAGATTGAACTGAATCACAACGTACTGACTATTTCTTCAGAAAACATGAATAAAAAAGAGGATGATACTGAAAAAATAACCAGAAGAGAATTTTGCTACAGTTCATTTACTCGTTCATTCACATTGCCAAACAGTGTAAAAGATGATGGTATTAAAGCTTCCTATGTAAACGGTATTCTAGATATTAGTATCCCTAAGAAAGAAGAAGCCAAAGATAAAGGGCCAAAACGAATAGCAATAGCATAAAAAAAGTTCCTGAATAAGGAACTTTTTGCTGCAAGAATAGCTTAGTAATGATTTTTTAGGAATAAATTTCTTTTCTAAGCTCGAGAACTAGAATTTCTTATTGCAATTGAAAACACCAAAATATGAATGTTTTAGAGGGTAAAATTATTGAGTTTAAGGAGCAATATGAAGCTAATAATGAATACTACCAGTCAGCATTAACATTTCTAATAGATCAAATAGGCTCCATTAAAGGTGTTGAGTCCATTTCAGGAAGAGTTAAGGATTTCCAAGAAAGCATTACCAAATTTGAAAGAAAATACTTACCCAATATTACTTCAGAGAATACCACTTACAAAATAATCGACTATTTATCTGATTTTATAGGTATCAGAGTAATCTGTTATTATTTAGAAGATGTAGAAAAAATAAGAAAAGAGTTATACAAAACATTTCACGAGGTAGATATTACTGATAAAACTTTACTGTTAGAAAAAACCGAGGATAAATTTGGTTACAAAAGTCTTCATCTAGATTTAAAGTTAAAGAAGAATGGGAGCAGAGTTTCTGAAAGCAACATGTATTATAAGTTGCAATTTGAACTACAAATACGAACAATTATTCAGGATGCTTGGAGTGTTTTAGATCATAAAATTAAATACAAAAAGAGCATACCGCATAGCCTTAAAAGAAGGATTAACCGACTTTCGGCCTTGTTTGAAATAGCCGACGATGAATTTCTTCATATAAAAGATGAGATAGCCTTGGAAGAAGATAGAATATCTGAGCGTATTCAGAAAGGTGCACATGTAGAACAGAATAAACCTTTGGATGTATTTAGCTTTTTGTTTGTTGCTTTAAAATATTTTCCTGAGTATAATTTTATTGAGTTTAAAGTAGATGGATTCGTTCAGGAAATACTTAGTATGCATAGGTTTATAACTGAGAGCGAACTCAACGAGGCATTGCTTAATTATTTAGCTAAAACAGGTTTAATTGCAGAGAAAGAAAAGAGGGGCTTAAATCCTTATAATAAAATTAGGTATTGCTTATACTTGAGCAACGTTAAGCTATTTAATCATATACTATCTGCTTATCAAAAACAGATAGTGCATCATTTAATATTATAGAGACAGAATGGTCCTAATGGATCAGCACATCAATTTTCTCCATAGCATATTTGGTTATATACTTTTAAGTAGCCTTCTATCATTTTTTGTTGGCTAAACATAGATGCTACCCATTTAGTACAATCACCTCTGTTGATGTCGTGAATTTGTGCTGTGGCATCAACTGCTTCATCAATATTAGTAACAAGAAATCCGGTTTTCTCATGAAGTATTAACTCGGGCATAGAGCCTTTGTTAAAGGCAATAACGGGAGTGCCACAAGCCATGGCTTCTATCACACTTAGGCCAAAAGGTTCGTTAAAGCTTATGGGATGTAAGAGGGCACATGCTTGGCTTAATAATTCTAGGCGTTGCGTAGGACCCGAATTCCCTACGTACACTATATCTTCATTATTAATATACGGTTTTACCTTTTGGTTAAAGTACTCTTGATCTTGTATAAAACCAGCTATAATAAGTTTTCGTTTGGTTTTTTTTGCAATCTTAATAGCTTCGTAAGTACCTTTATCAGGATGGATTCTTCCAAAAAACAACAAGTAATCATCAGGCTCACCTTTAAAAATAAATTCGTTAATGTTTATTCCATTATATACAGTGGCTGTGTATTTAAGATCAGGATTACGATCAGAATCGCTTATTGAAATATAATGGCTCGAATTATTATATTTTTTGTACACCGGAATTATTTTTGGCGAAGAAAAACCATGGATAGTGGTAACAATTGGTGTTTTAATAAGGCGAGAATAACTCAAGGGTAAAAAGTCGAAATTATTATGAATAATATCAAACTGGTCGGCCTGTTCCATTAAATTACTAATGTGTAAACACTCTGCTACTTTAGGATCTACACTAGAATCCTCGGCATACGCATGTTCGCATACCGATAGCAATTTGCCTTTGGTTTGGGAGTTTCCCGTTGCAAATAAGCTTACATCCATACCTTTTTCAATTAAACCTTCTGCTATATTTGAAGCAACTTGTTCCCACGGTCCATATCTCAAAGGTGGTGTACGCCATGCTATTGGTGCTAGTATCGCTATTTTCATCTGATTATAATTTTAAGGTTAAATAGTAATTGAATCAACTTTTTACATAGAATCGCTTGTGTAAGAAATATGACTCTTGCTTTATTAATTAGTAGTAGGCCAATAATGATAATATATCAGCCTGATAGCTGTATTATTTAAGTTTATAGCGTTTACATTGCAGGTCTACTGCTTGTTAAGCAATGATCAACTAAAGATTCAATGTACGCAGTTCCTACACACATTACGCTATCGGCACCTCCCCAATATATTTTCACACTTCCATCATCTTCAGCAACTGCACCGCAACAGAACACTACATTATGCACATAACCTACCAACTCGTACTGCTCTTCTGGCTGCAAAATCCAGTCATCTCCAACAGCTATAATCTGAGACGGATCGTTTATGTCATGTAATGCTACCCCTAAGCGGTAAACACTTCCATCCATGGTAGGGAAAACACCATGATATATATTTAACCAGCCTCTAGGTGTTTTTATGGGAGTTGCCCCGGGACCTATTTTCATTTCATCCCAATGATATTGCAAGGGTTTCATAATTAGTTTCGATTCTCCCCAGAATTTTAAATCTGGAGAATAGGATATCCAGATCGACCATGGTGATATTTCAGAATGAGGACGATCGAGACGTGCATAAAGGCCATTAATTTTCTCAGGAAAAAGTACCACATTTCGGTAATCGGCCTCAGTTATTAGCGAGAACCTTTCAATTGTTTCAAAATCTTTGGTTTTGGCTAAGCCTATGCGTACACCATGTTTTGAATATGCGCTGTAGCTTATTAAGTATTCATCATCAATTAACGCGATTCGCGGATCTTCAATTCCATAGGCTTCGTATTCTTTAAATTCACCTTGAGTTGCAGGTGTCATAAAAGGAGCATTGTCTACCTTAAAAGTATACCCATCTGTGCTTGTGGCTTTACCTAAAATGCTTCTTCCATTAGGCTTGTGCGATCTAAATATCATAATATACAAACCCTGATGCTTTACCACAGCAGCATTATGTACTGTTGCTACTGGATAAGGAACATCATCTTTAGTAAGAATAGGATTGTTGTTATATCGTTTAACTAACATGATTATATATTATTAAGCATCTGTTGTTTCAAATGATGTTTTCTTGATATAAGAAATAGATTCGTCATGTTTATGAAACTCTTCATAAGCTTGCAAAACAGTTAAATGAGAAATAAGATAAGCTAGGGAACTTTCGGCACCTTGGTTACGATTAACGCCATAGCTTTCAAATCCATCGCAACAACCATTGGTTTCAAAATCGTACAAACTCATTCTAAGATCATTCTCCCCTAAGAACCATAAAAACGAAGTGTATAGCTTGTTAAGGTATTCTTTGTTTTTGGTAACTAAGTAAGCTTGATGATACATTAAAACCATGGCCATAGCATCCACAGGTTGTTGGGCATATACCGAACGATGCTCATCTTTTTTATACCATTTTTCGTTACCAATAACCGATAAGTAGCTTTCGGTGAGCGTATGCGAAGTCAGAAAATCCATACTACTAATGGCTACCTCCAATACACTATCATCATTTAAATATTTCGAAGCATGAAAAAGGGATAAAGGCAAAATACCATTGTCGTAGGTTAACAAAGGTTCAAACCAATCCCAGTTTTTCGATTTATTTTGTTTGTAGTGCATCATTAGCTTCTGCGTCATAGCTCTTAATCTTTCGATTAGTGCATCATCTCCGGGGTTTGTTTCGAGGTAATAGCACAACCCAATTATTGTATTTGCAATGCTTCGGATTGCTGTTAATTTGTCGAAATGAGGAGCTGCATTAAAAAATATTTCTCTGCCCGTTTGGTAATAGGCATCATTGGGCGCATTAGCCATTAAATAACCCAAAGCCCAAATAGTGCGTCCAAAAGAATCCTCAGACCCTACTTCGTCTAAATAATTTCTATTGAAGCTTAAAAAGTTCCTAAAAGTTCCATCATTGTTTTGCATATAATGGATATAGCTTAAGTAGATTGGGCACAATTCCAAAGCCTGTTCATCTTTTATTTGGCGATAACTCATTAATGCCATCAATAAAGCACGAGCATTATCATCTAAACAATACCCTTCTTTTAGGTTGGGGATACCAAATTTTGCATGCTGTATTATACCCGTATCATCCGTTAAACGATTAATGTGAGCAAGTGAAAAGGGTGGCATAATAAGCAGATCTAATATGGTATCTTTTTTTTCAACTTTGCCAGTATTATTTTTAATAGCTAGCTGTAAAAGGTTAATATATTTTATGCCCGTTAAGGGCCAGGTAATACTTTTCCCATATTCTGAGGCTTTACTTTTAAGTAGCTTGAGTTCTGAAGGATGATCAAACAAATCATTTGCCTGGATAGCCAAAGCTTCAGCGTCGTTAAAATCAAATAGTTTACCTCTGCCATTGGCTAATAATTCTTCGGCATGCCAATAAGGTGTTGAAATTACGGCAGATCCCACACCTACTGCATAAGAAAGGGTTCCGCTAGTAATCTGAGCCTTGTTTGTATAAGGTGTTATATAAATATCGGCAGCTGCTAAGTATTTAAAGAGATCATTTACATCTAAAAACTCATTTATAAATACTACATGTTCTTCTAAATGAAGGCTTTTAATAAGGCGCATTAAATATATTCGATATTCTTCGCCAGAATATTTTAATATATTGGGGTGAGTTTTTCCTAATACCATGTAAACAACATTGGCATGTTTTTTAATTATAGCTGGCAAAGCCTTAATTACGGTTTCTATACCTTTATTGCGACCAACGAAACCAAAAGTCATCAGCATTCTTTTGTTATCGAGTTTTAACTCCTTCTTAGACTGCTTTGCGTTGAATTTAATATCAGGCACCCCATGATCTATAAATTCAATTTTCTCTGCAGTAACATCATAAATACTGGTTAAGAAATCGATGGCCTTATGACTCATCACCACAATTTTTTGTGCCATCTTACATATGGCTGCTAAAATGGCCCTTTCGTTATAACTAGGTGTTTCTAAAATAGTATGTAGTGTTACAACTAGAGGAATCTCAAGTCGGTGCAGTAGGGGTAGAATGTAAACACCACTTTGTCCGCCAAATATACCAAATTCGTGCTCTAGCACACAAGCGTCGGCACCACTATGATTGATGAATTTTGCAGCTTGTAAATAATCTTCTTGGCGTTCTTGCCTAATAATTTGTTTAACCTCTTTGGGGTATTTGTAGGTGTTTGTATAATCATTCATTGCCACTACAAATCCTTCGTTTGTAAATTCAGATTTTTTATTATTGTTTACAATTGAATTATACAGGTCGTGTGTAAATGCACCAATACCACATTCGCGTGGTGGATAGGTGCCTATAAATGCAATTTTCATAACGTAAAAATTAGTACCATTACACAAATGCAATGGTTGTTTATTTTGGAGTATGTGTGGCCAAGTTTGATGCTTATTTATACTTATTGTACTTCAGTTTTATTTGCTTTTGCTTTTCGTTTGGCTTCCTTGGCAGCACGTTTCTCTTTTAAGTTTTTTGCAGGAGCCTTTTTGTTGTTTTTTTTACTTTCTTTATCTTTTGACATAACCTATGTATTAACATTATTAATTGTTTACTATTGAGGCGATACAGGTAGCGTGAATTTTATTTCACTGCCCTGATTCATATTATCAGCGTTCCATATTTTTCCCATGTGCAGTCCTATAAACTCTTTGCATAGCTTTAGTCCAAAGCCAGTGCCTGCTTCTCCATTGGTACCCAGCGACGATTCGTTGTTTTTAGTGCTGGTTAAGGTGCTCATCATTTCAGTATTAATCCCAACTCCATAATCTTTTATGGTAACCTCTAAAAAATCATCATTCTTTGCCGACATAATTTCAATATGCCCATATTCAAAAGAGAATTTGATGGCATTATTTATTAGGTTACGCAGTATGCTTTTAACCATGTTTTTATCAGCATAAATTTCTACTTCTTCAGAAACCTTAGAGTTTATACCTATGTGCTTTTGGGAGGCATATAATTTAATGTTCTTCATTTCATCAACTAAAATGTCATTAAAAACAAAATATTCGGGTTGGTATGATTTGCCTATATTTTTAGAGTTAGCCCATTCAAGGAGATTGTCGAGCATGGATGCTGTATTATCGGCCGCCTGTAATGAGAAAGTGATGTATTGTTTAATTTTGATTGTATCTAAATCAAGTATTTCGTCCTTTAAGAGACTCAAAAAACTGATAGTTGTGCTCATCTGATTTTTCAAGTCATGCCCAATTATTGCCAAAAGCTTTTTATTTCGAGCTATTAGTTCATTCTGTTTTTGCTTATGCTGTTTTTTAAGCTGAAAAATTATTGATTTTTCAGATGTTTTTATGGTGTTCTGGTTTTTCATCTGTCTATTATTAGCTGTATTAATTGATCAGATTCTTACTACTTTGTCATATTGATTCGTAACCGCTTTTAATTACAGTAGAAATCATTTTAAATCGCCCCTTGGCTATTATGTTATTAGAAGTGTGGGCCGGAATTATTATTCCCTCACCCGTATTAAGCATGTTCGATTTTTTATCAATAATAATTTCTGCAGTACCTTCGATAATTTGAATAAAGGTATCGAAGGGAGAAGTTTTTTCGGCCAATGCTTCGCCTGTATCAATAGCAACTACATTTACATTCCCCGTTGTTTTACGAATAATAGTTTTGCTCACCACCGAATTTGAAATGTATTCGATAATTTCAATTAAAATGTGAGATTTCGCTTTTTCAATTTCTGGAGTTTGCATAGATGCCTATTTAAGTAATTAAAGGTATCTTATTGTAAAAGCCAATGTATTATACAATTGAATGTTTTATTTACATCATTCACACATTTTTTAATAGAGGCATTTATTTATAGTCCATAAACAATTCTAAAATGGTAACCATACACTGCAAAGGTAATTGCATCTATAAGTAGCGTCGGTTTTTTAAACAAGGTCCATGCCAGTAGTTTCCAATACTCCATTCTTCCCTTGTCGATAATACCAATTAAATAAACAGATTTAAAGAACGCACCTAATAGCGAAAAATTAATTCTTTTTTGATTGTAATTATTATGCTTATAGGTTGCAAATAATTGCCTTACCCTTTTGTAATAGGGTTTAGATGCATAAATGGAACGGATAATTTTTTTGTACCCTAATATTAATTCATCATAGTCCATATTTGGGATAAAATTAATGGAAGAATCAGTATTGTTTCCAGTTGACTCATTTGTTAATCTGTTTTCTGCGTATAAACGATGATACAATAGTGTGTTTTTAGGGGCATTTAATAAACCTACCATTGCCGAAACAATGCCGCTTTTTTGAATAAAGTCTATTTGTCGCTCAAAAATACTAGGGGTATCGCTGTCGAATCCTACAATAAAACCTCCTGAAACTTGTAGTCCGGCTTTTTGAATGGCCTGTATGGATTGTATTAAGTCTCTATTTTTATTTTGTGTTTTATTACAATGATGCAGCGATACTTCATCAGGCGTTTCTATACCTATAAAGGTAGATGTAAAACCACTTGCCGCCATAAGAGCGAGCATTTCTTTATCATCGGCCAAGTTTATGGTGCTTTGTATGTTAAAAACAAATGGATACTTTCGCTTGTGCATCCATTGTTTTATCTTGGGTAGATACGCCAATTTTATTTCCTTTTTATTACCAATAAAATTATCATCAACAATAGAGACAGAACCACGCCAGTTAAGCTTATATAGCGTTTCAAGTTCTTTGAGGAACTGAATTGGACTTTTCATTCTAACCTGATGCCCTAATAGAGAGGTTATTTCGCAAAAATCGCACGAAAAAGGACAGCCTCTCGAAATTTGCACATTCATAAAGGCGTATTTTTTCATATCTAATAAATGATAATCTGGTATTGGTGTTAAATTAAGGTTTGCATGTTTATCGGTTTGGTATACTGGTTTAAGGTTCCCAATGGATAAATCGGCCATAAAAATAGGTAAGGTAATCTCGGCTTCATTCAGCACAAAATAATCTATATGCGGATAGTTTTTATATTCTTGGGTAAAGAGAGGACCCCCTGCTACCATGGGTTTATTTAGTTTTTTACATTTTTCTATTATGTAATTAACCGATTGTTTTTGAATGTACATTGCACTGATAAAAACATAATCGGCCCACAAAATGTCTTCGTCTTTTAACGAAGTTACATTCATATCAATCAACTTTTTTTGCCATGTGGATGGGAGTAATGCCGAAACGGTAATTAAGCCAAGCGGTGGAACTGCTGCTTTTTTTGAAATAAACTTAAGTGCATGCTTAAAGCTCCAGAAGGAATCTGGATATTGGGGGTAAATTAATAATATATTCATACAATCTATCTGTTGTTTAACTACATTTAGATGTAGTTAAAATTGGATAGAAAAGTTCGTAACATAGTACTTAAATAGTATTATAATATTCTATGAAATATTTACATCATTCACATCTTCAAGTGTGTCGCGCCTTTTGTTTTTCATAATTTTAAAGCTCGATGGGGTGAGACCAGTAATTTTTTTAAATTGATTAGATAAGTGAGCCACACTGCTATAATGCATTTTATAAGCTATTTCTGATAAATTAAGCTCATCATAAACAATGAGTTCTTTTACCCTTTCAATTTTGTGGGCGAGATAGAATTTTTCGATGGTTATACCGTTTACTTCTGAGAATAGATTAGCCATATAGGTATAGTTGTGATTAAGTTTTTCGCTTAAATAATCAGATAGGTTAACCTTTATCTGATCATCGGTATAATGCACCAATGCTATTATGGCATTTTTTATACTTTCAATCAGAATGCTTCTTTTATCATCCATCACAAGGAGTCCAGATTTTCTTAATTCTACATCTAGTTCCTTAATTTTATTGGCAGATAATTTGCCAATAATTTTTGCCTCTCCAATTTTTACATAAACATACGGCAGAGCTAATTTCTCAAGCACCGATTTTACTACTATTTGGCAGCGTATACAAACCATATTTTTAATGTAAATCTTCAACCTGTTGTAGCTTTGATGTATATTTTAAATGACTCATATAAAGGTACAACTAAAAAGACAATACTTTACCTAAAAACAAATGTTTATATAGTCCAAGTATAATAACATCGTGCAATTTGTTTAGTATTTTTTCTGCATTTTTTCTGCACACTTTTCTGCATAGAAAAAAACTATAAGTACTGACTTCTCTCCAAACCTAGTAAAAAGGATTGGAACCTAAAAATGGCTTTTTGTCAAGTTTTTTGAATAGAAAACTTGACGTTTGGAATTGAGAAGATTTAACGAGAGTAAATATTCGCAATATTACTCTCGTTATGTTTTGAAATGGAAGAACTACTCACTTTAGGAGAGTTAAACCTGATGTTTAAAAGAAATAAAATTTAGCTTATAAAGATCTCTTTATAATTATTCTCAATAATAAAAACTTCTTCTTTTGTAAGTTCTTCAAAATGATTTTCTCTCTTTTTATTTGATAATTTTCCTTTGCTTTGATTTAATAATTTAATAAGAAGGTCAACTTTTGTGTCCGGTAAATTAATAAAGGAATTTATTCTGTTAGTTAACATGAAAAACAATTACTTTCCATGAAAAACAATTATTAATTAAATGTTTTTATGAAAAGTAATTACAGAAGTGTTGGGTATCCTTTAAAGAGTAAGACTTAGAATAAGTGTTATTTATATTGTATTCCTTTGAAATATAGTTGTATACTATAATTTACCACATCCCTAGATACTAAATATTCAACAGGATTTGTCTGGCGTGCTCATATATTACGACAGCATTCTTAATATGAGGAGCAGATGAAATCAATAAACTATACCCTTGCAGGTATAATTAGCCTTGCATTGTGCTGAATTATACCCGAAAGGGTATTGCAAAGGAATTTATAGCCGCTCAAACTCCTCTTGACTAATGCAAAAGAGTTCTAATATAACCTCCAGTTCTTTATGTGTATAATAATGAGCACGTTTATTTTTGGTATGAAGACAAATTCAACTTTTTGGTTTTGAAGGCATAAAAAGATCATTCTTTAGCTTGGGTGATCAAAAGGCTTTAGATATTATTCTGCAATACTTTTATTTCTTTTCACAGAACTTAATTACTCCACTTACTACTTAAAATTTATTGTATAAAGACTGAATATACTCTTGGCACTTAACAATGTTATCGGTGAGCATGTCTTATATAAGCTAATTTACTATTGATACAAGGAGGATTTGCAAAAAGCACGCTCAGTTAAGCAAAAAGCAGTCTCAAAGTTCGATAAATATTAGCTGCAGTTTTTACTAAGTACTCTAAATATTATCTACAAAAAAGACAAAGTACTATAAAGCAAGTATGATATAGTCTGTATAATATCTAATTATACTCTACAAACGCTAAAAAGCATGAAAAAGCACTCAAAAGCAGTCTGATTATTGTATCAGATATTGCTTTTGAGCTTAATTTCGTGGCTTTTGAGGCTTTTTTTGTACCAAGGGGCTTATAGTTTTTCAAATTCCTCTGCTTCAATACAGAAATGTTCTAGTATTACCTCCAATTCTTTGTGAGTATAATAGTGAGTACGTCTATTTCTGCTGATCATATTAAGCTTATTTTGCAAATTTGGAGATAGTTTTATCTCTTTTCTGAGTAGCTGCATGGCAGCATTATTATTTGAGCTTTGAGGAAATAACTTTTCTGCTAATTCTTGCTTTAAAATTGTTCTTTTAAATGTCATATTTCGGTTCTTATTTCTTGGTTCTAATGTCAATTATAAAGAAATAAAGTGTAATAAAAAAGCAATACAAACAAATGCTAACATATATTAATATCTCTGAATATCAGATGGTAACAAATGGTAATATATAGTACTAAAAGGTAATAAGCCTTTTTTTTGATGTAGTCAATATTATTCAATTTCGCTCAAATAATCACATCTAAATAACCAAAAATACGATACGCTAAAATGCTTTAAATTCTTCTACGATTTGACAAGTTTTAATTCAATATTCCTATTGCGTTGTGTTGCTTAGGTTTGAATTATCATAAAACATAAAAACAAATTAAAAATAGTTGAAAATGAGCAAAACAGTAGTAATAGTAGATGAGCATCTTTTTAATAAGCTAATGGGTAAAATTGATCACTTGAATGATAAGATAGAAAGTATTAGTGTGTCGAAGAATGATGGCTTTAAGGATCGTTGGTATGTAACAGAGGAGGTGTGTAAACTGTTAAATGTAAGTAGGCGTACTTTGCAAAATATGCGCGATAATAAAGTGATAGCGTATAAAAAAACCGGGCGTAAGATTTATTATAAAGCCTCCGATATAGAGACCTATCTCGAAAGTATTGATGCGTAAATTTCTTCTTGTATTAGTATGTAAAAAGTAATTTTATGAATTTAAATAAAGAAGATAGCACAGAGCTAGGGAAAGCACACCTTACTTACGGTAAACTCTCTATAGATCAGGCCAACATCCGATTAAAACAAGAAGGGGAATCAGAGTTTCCTTTGGGAGTATTTTCTAAGTTTATTCAGGATACCATACTTGAATTGTATGATAATGGAAATTATAACATCGATTACACCTCGGTAAGTGTTTTAACAGCCCTGGCAGGTATAATTGGCAATTCTTTTCATCTGCGTAAGCATATTGAATGGTGCGAGAATCCATCCATGTGGGTGGTATTGGTCGGTAAATCAGGACAAAATAAAAGTGCTCCTTTAAAAACAGCTTTTAAAGCTGTGAAGAATCAGCAAAAACAGTTTGATAAGGAATACGAATCAGCGATAGCTAATTTTGATCCGGATGCTGGGCATAAAAAGCCCACAAAAAGAAAGCTATATTCCACAGATCCAACATTTGAGGCACTGATAAATATGCACAAACAAAATCCCAATGGATTGATTTTGATGCCCGATGAATTTAAGAGTTTCATTCTTAATTTAATTGGATACAGCGGAGGCTCAAAGCAAAGTCAGTTTTTATCTATTTGGGATGGCGCTCCAATATCCTTGGATAGAAAAGAGGCAGAAAGTTCTTCCATTAGTATGCCATGCGTTTCAATTATAGGAAGCATTCAGGATGATGTTATTGCTTCCTTTAAGGCAAAGGATATTAAGGATGGTTTTTTCGAACGCATATTATTTGCTATTCCTTTAAAGATGGAAAAGAAATACATCAAAAGAACCAATCCAAATGATTATATAATTGAGCAATTTCATGCCCAAATGAAATCTTTCTTAGATACTGTATCCGAAAATGAAACTACCAAGGAGTTAATGCTTTCAGAGGGTGCAGAGGAACTTTTTATTACCGAAATAAATAAACATGTGAAACCTTCCAATAAGGATTCTACTATCTCGGGTATCTTATCAAAGTTAGATCGCTATATGTTACGATTTGCTTTGGTTTTGGAAGTATCGAATTGTTTTTTCGCCAATAAAGCCATTGATAAAGTAAGTCGCGATTCCATGAAAAGTGCCATAATGCTTAAGGATTACTTTTATGCGAATGCCCTAAAGTTGAATCATATGGTTTTAAATGTTTATGAGGATAATTCGAAAGAAGGAAAGGTACTTCGTATCATTAAAAAGATTGGAAAAAAGGAATTCACCAATAAAGAATTTATCCAGATAGCTGATCAAATAGGAATAGCTAAAGAATCATATGCTTATCAGTTATTAAGCAATACAAAGTTGGCACACAAAATACAAAAAGGCTTATACGAAACTGATATTCTTAATTAGTCTCTCCAATACAAAAACATCTTATCTGCTAGTTTACTTAAGGAAAATATACATACAACTCTGTAGAGTTTGTGGAGTTGTGGAGTTTTATTGATACACAGTGCTTTAGCTGTGTAGTTTGAGTGTAGTATGTGTGTAGTATGTGTGTAGTAGTGGAGTAAGTAATTTTTTTTCTGTGTAGTGAGTGGAGTTGTATGGAGTGTTAAGTGTTTGATAAACAAGCATTCTACACAACTCCACAAACTCCACAAAAACGTCTTACCTTTTTAATCTATCAACTTATGCGTTATTCATTGGAGAAGTATAAAGGTCGATCAACTCGCCATGATTGTCCAAGATGTCGACTAAGGGTATTTACCCGTTATGTGGATCATAAACTGAACAAATATTTATCTGATCATGTGGGGCGATGTAACCGGGTAGAGAAATGTGCCTACCATTTTACACCCAAAATGTACTTTGAGCAAAACGGATATATGGTAGATGATTCAGATCTATTTGTGCCCAGAGTAAAACCAATTAGTAAACCACCATCATGTATCGACAGAAAGCTGTTATTTGCCTCGTTAAGTCAATATCATAAAAACAATTTTGCCGTTGGTCTGAGTCGATATTTTCCACAAGCTTTGGTTATAGAGGTGTTACAAAAATATTATGTGGGCACAGCCAAAGGGAATAAAACTATTTTTTGGCAAGTGAACCGATTAGGGCAAGTGCGCACAGGTAAAGTGATGCAGTATAATGCAGCAACTTTAAAGCGTGTGGGTTATATAAATTGGGTGCATCATATTGTGAAGCAAAAAGATTTTAATTTGAAGCAGGTTTTCTTTGGGGCTCATTTATTGGCTGATGAATCCACTCCCGTTGCCATAGCCGAGGGTGAAAAGAATGCCATCTTCGGAGCCTTATATTATCCGCAATACAATTGGATCGCAGTAGGGTCGATTGAAATGCTGAACCTACAAAAGCTAAATGCGCTCAAAGCTTACCAGGTCACTTTATTTCCTGATAAAGGAAAAGCATTTAAAAAGTGGAGCACTATTGCTCATAAGGCAAGTTTTGATGTAAGTGTTAATAGCATTTTAGAAGATACTAATTTAAACGAAGGTGATGATATAGCAGATCTAGTTATCGCCATCAAAAAGGATCGGTACAAAAGAAGCCCAGAAGCTATCGTAGACGCTTTTGTAGCTAAGAATAAAAATTTAAAAGGGTTGATGGATAAATTTGGTTTGGTGATTAATGCAGGTTAAATGCCTGTAGGATATATTTTGACACTTTGTTGATGTAAAATTTAAAGGTTGCAAATTGAGATGTATCACTTTGGCAGCCCAACATATTTGTTATATTTATTCGCTTAAAACCATCATAGCATAATAAATGGCAACCAACAAAAATGCAACAGTAAGGTATGTTGCTCTCGATCAGTGCTTCCGTAATCCTGGACGCAAATATTTTATGGAAGATCTTATAGCGGTTTGTAATAATTCGCTTTTAGATCTTGATCCAGAGTCTTCTGGGGTAAAAAGACGTCAAGTATTTGAAGATATCAAATTCATGAAGGACTCAAGAGGATTTGAGGCACCCATTGAAAGTTATAAGGAAGGGCGAAAAGCCTATTATCGATATTCAGATATAAACTTCTCTATTAATAGCCAGCCTTTAAACGAGCAAGAAGCCCAACAATTAAAGGAATCTCTTTTAACCTTATCGCGTTTCAAAGGTTTACCACAGTTCGATTGGGTGGAAGAATTAAAGGCACGTTTAGAACAAACCTTTAAACTAGGAGCAGAAGATAATATTATAAGTTTCGAAGAAAATCCTTTTCTCACCGGGCGTGAATACATTGGAGAGATATACAATGCTGTTGTTAACAAAAAGGTGTTAATCATTAGTTATAAACCATACAAAAATAAACAAGAGCTACGATTTGATTTACATCCTTACCATCTAAAGCAATACAACAACCGGTGGTTTCTATTCGGATTAAACAATGAATACAATAATCTAACTACCGTAGCCCTCGACCGAATTCTAGAAATTCAAGAGAGTAAACTAAACTATATTCAAAATACAACTATAGATTTTTCTGAGCATTTTGATGATGTAATCGGGGTCTCAATTAATCCAGATCAAAATACCCAAAAGGTACTTTTAAAGATACATCCCGAATTAGCACCATATGTAAGTTCAAAACCAATACACGGTTCCCAGATAATTAGAATGAACGACAGCCAATACCCAACTATGGAGCTTTTTTTACAAATAAATTATGAGTTTGAATCCTTAATAATGTCATTTGGAGAAAAGGTTGAAGTGCTCCAGCCCACTGTATTACGTGAGAAAATAATATCACGAATTACTCAGATGCAAGAAAGATATTTTTAGTGTGCACAATCAATGCACAGGTGTAGAATACTTTTACAGCATATAAATTTTAAAACGATTTTAATTATGGAAATAATCCAAGTAATCATCAGCAGTATTGTATTATGCCTGGCCTTGTTTTTAGCATTTAGAAAGGATAAAAAATCAAATGCCGAAGTAAATATCGAGTCTTTTAAAAAAGAGATGAAAGAAGAATTCATTCAATCTCGAAGAGAGATGCGTGAAGTAAATCAAGAAAACAGACAAGAGATAAATAGCTTGTTTCAGAATCTACAAACAGCTGTTGTTGATCGCATTAAGGAAAGTCTAGATCTTCAAAAAGAACAACTGTCAGCCTTTTCTGAATCCCTTGATAAGTTCAAAAAAGAATTGGCGCAATCAACCAACCAAGCACACGAGAGTATTAATACTAAGCAGGTTGAGTTTACCGATAAAACCAGTTTAAAGCTGAATGAGTTTGGTGAAAAACTAGTACAGGAAGGAAAAGAAAATAGAACCGAAATAGCCAGTGGTTTAAAAACCTCGAAGGAAGAATTAACGGCTACACTTAATACTTTTAAAGAAAGTCTACGTCAGAATTTTGAAGACCAAAATAAACAACAACATACTTCTCACAAACTTGCCATAGATGGCATTAAAGAAGTAAAATCAGCGGTAGAAAAACAATTGGTTGATATTCGTAAAGACAACGAAAAACAGCTTAATGAAATGCGAAATACTGTTGATGAGAAATTGCAGTCTACACTAGAAAAAAGATTAGGTGAATCCTTTAAGCAGGTGAGCGAGCGACTTGAGTTGGTGCACAAAGGTCTGGGTGAAATGCAAACTATTGCCACCGGTGTTGGTGATTTAAAAAAGGTACTTTCTAACGTTAAAACACGTGGTGTACTTGGTGAGTATCAGCTGGGTAATATTCTAGAGCAAATACTGACCCCTGATCAATATGCACAAAATGTAGCTACTAAAAAAGGCAGTCAGGCCAATGTAGAATACGCCATAAAACTCCCAGGTAAAGATACTGATGAGGAAGTGTGGATGCCTATTGATTCTAAATTTCCCATTGAGAATTACCAACTATTATTGGATGCTTACGAAGTAGGTGAACCCAATGAGATAGCTGCAGCACAAAAGGTGCTCATTAAAACAATCGAATCCTTTGCAAAAGACATTAGTGGCAAATATATCGATCCACCGCATACAACCGATTTTGGAATCATGTTTTTGCCTGTGGAGAGTTTATACGCTGAGGTGTTGCGTCACCCTGGATTATTTGAAACATTACAGAATAAATACCGCATTACTATTACAGGACCAACTACGCTGTCTGCATTGCTTAATAGCCTTCAAATGGGTTTCAGAACCTTGGCCGTGCAAAAACGAAGCAGCGAAGTATGGAAGGTATTAAGTGCGGTAAAAACTGAGTTCGGTAAATTCTCTAACCAATTAACAATTGTACAAAAGCAATTAAATACAGCATCGGGTTCTCTAGAGAAATTGCAAACCACACGTTCCAACCAAATTGAACGTAAACTAAAATCTATTGAAACCATGGATGGTGACGAAGCTAATGAAGTTTTGGCTATCTCAGATAATAAAGAATAGAATCATATGATAAAATTACTGCAATTTATCTTAAGCTTATGATTGTACCTACAATGAACGAAACTGAAATAAAGAAGGAAATAGTTGCTGATTTTAAGAATGCAATTAAAAAATCAGAATACTTCGATAACGATTTCAGAAGAAAAGTGCTTAAAGCAAAGTCTTACCCTACATTCTCCTGTTTCAACTACACTTCGCCATTAAAAAACAAATGGTTAATACTATTTGAGGCTCGCTCTAAAAAAGAATTCGGTAAAAAGAGTAGAGTTGTATTTGTAAGCTATGTACAAACAACCGAGAGGATAAATGCATTTCAATTTGCATACAACTGTGTCAGCCCTCATATCTTATAGTACACACCTCACTTCTTTAAAAGGTACAACCAAAGATGTAATATAAACAAAACCGGGTGCGAGCTCATAAAACAATACTTTACATACAATCACGCGTACAAATACGCCTACCGTACACATATAAAAGATACCAACAACTATAAAAATGAAGTGTATGGTTCAACCAAAGATGGTGTAGCACTGGGTTGGCACACAACAAGCGGTAATGTACATTTCAAAACTTTTATAACCTATGAGATGACAAAAGGCGATCAGATAGAAATATTTGCCCAAAACGAAAAAATAAGGCAAGAACTACACGGCTAATAAGTCTTTTGTCTAAAACCTAACGATCTATTATTCAAACTTAAATAAACAAAATGCTAGAAATACAATCCCTATTAAATCAAGTAAAAGCAAAAATTGAAGAGAGTGAAAGAATAGCTCAGCTAAAAGGCGAAAACTTTAACATATTCAGCATACTAAACTTGGAAAGTGCCGAAAATAAAACGCACTCTGCATTTCTATGCGAACTATTAAATCCAGCAGGAACCCATGCCTTTGGCGATGTTTTTTTAAAGCTGTTTATACACGCTTTATTAAAAGAAAATACTGAGCACCCCATTTTAAAAAACTTTGTTACGCAAGGAGCAAAAGTAAAGGCAGAACTCAGTATTGGCGGAATAGATAAAGAGACAAAAACAGGTGGAAGACTAGATATTATTATTACAGATACAGCAGGGCGAAACATCATCATCGAAAATAAAATTTATGCCCCCGATCAGGATATACAAATAGAGCGTTACTGCAACTACCAAACACGACACAGTATAGTTTTTTATCTAACACTCAATGGTGATTCCCCTGGAGAAAAAAGCCGTGGCAATAAAAAAGTAGGTAACGACTTCTACCTTTTATCTTACAAAGATGATATAAAAAGTTGGTTAAGCAGCTGCCAAAAAGAAGCTACAGACAGCCCCATAGTGCGCGAATCCATTAAGCAATACAACATACTCATTAAAAAACTTACCAATCAATTAACGTCCGGTACCATGTCACAAGAAATTAAAGAGATCATCAAACTAAACCTTAAAGGTGCACAAGGTGTATACGATAATTACGCAAATGTACTTGTTGATATCAGAACTAATTTTAGAAATGCAATAAACGACCAACTTTCAACCATATTAACAAGTACTTCTATCACCTTTAACTCAATACACGAATCCAATGCTAATTTGGTAGTAAGCACTCCAGCCAAGCATGTTTCAATTTATATTGAATCATTTAATCCAAAGTCGGAAATTACAGGTTTATGTGTAGGTTTTTTAGTCAATTTAGATTGTATCGAAGAAAATAAAAAAGCACTACTGTTTAATATCTTTAAAAAGTTTAGTTTAACTCAAGACGACTGGTGGTTTGGCAGAGTATCACTTGATATCGACATAGCAAATATCAATCATTTATCGACATTAGCCGATGATAAATACCTTATGAATAAAGCAAAAGAAATAGCACAGACTGTACAAAAATACATCAACGAAAATGAAGATTTAATAGAAGAATTAACTAAACTACTATCTTAAATATGCTGTTTTTGCTAGATTAACGGGCTGCGAATAAGCTAAGCCCAGCCATAGTAAATCACCCCAAAATTAACTACCTTCGCCATCCGCTTAAAAGCGCCAATAATAAAAGATTATTCAATTAAATTCTATTGTCTAATAGTCTCATTACCTAATGATCTTTTATTAATTAAAACAATCAAGGGAATCATCTTGATACTTTGTACTTGATACTAAAAAAGAAATATGATTACAGGAGAATTAAAATCGCAAGTAGATAAAATATGGGAGGCCTTTTGGACGGGAGGCGTATCGAACCCACTTACCGTTATTGAGCAGTTTACCTTTTTATTATTTATACGCAGGCTCGACGAAAAGCAGCGCCTCGACGAAAAAAAAGCCAACATAGCCGGCATACCCTTGCGCAATGTCATTTTTACCGAGGCACAAAGCCAAATACGATGGAACAGCTTTAAGCACAAAGATGCCGAAAGTATGTTTGCCCTATTTACCACGCCACAAGAGGGCGAGTTAAGCGTATTCGACCACATGAAACAAGTGGGCGAGGCGGGAGGTGTGTTTGCCGAGTACATGAAAGGCGCCACCTTTATGATTCCTACACCACGTTTGCTCGATATGGTGGTGCAGATGGTAGATAAAATTAAAATGGACGACCGCGATACCAAGGGCGACCTGTACGAATACCTACTCTCTAAAATAGCTACAGCAGGTACCAACGGACAATTCCGTACGCCGCGCCACATTATTAAAATGATGGTAGATATGGCACAACCCCACAAGGAAGAGACCATATGCGACCCCAGTTGTGGTAGCGCCGGCTTTTTAGTGGCAGCAGGCGAGTATTTTCAGCAAAACCATGCCGACTGGTTTCACGAGCGCGACTTCCGCGAGCACTTTAACAGCCATATGTTCTCGGGCATTGAGTTTGACCCTACCATGTTGCGCATTGGCGCCATGAACCTACAACTGCATGGCATAGAAACACCCACGCTTATAGGTAAAGACTCGCTAAGCGAAAGCAATGCCGACATACGCGAGGCTTACTCGCTAATACTGGCCAATCCGCCATTTAAGGGAAGTTTAGATTACGATGCCGTTGAGGGCAGCCTACTACAAACCGTAAAAACCAAAAAAACCGAACTCCTGTTTTTGGCTTTAATGTTACGCATGCTTAAAACGGGCGGACGTTGTGCCGTTATTATACCCGATGGCGTACTTTTTGGCTCCTCAAAAGCACACAAGCAAATACGACAAGAAATTATTGAAAACCACAAGCTCGATGCCGTTATAAGTATGCCTAGTGGTGTATTTAAACCCTATGCAGGGGTAAGCACCGCCGTTTTGTTTTTTACCAAAACCAATAGTGGTGGTACCGATAAGGTATGGTTTTACGATATGAAAGCCGATGGTTACACCCTCGACGATAAGCGTACCGAGAGCAAAGAAAACGACATACCCAATATTATTGCCCAATACCACAAAGTAAGTGCAGGACTAAACCAAGCCGAAACCGAAGAGCTGAGTAAAGCACGCACCCAACAAGCCTTTTTAGTGCCCTTTAACGAGATTAAAAGCAACGACTGGGATTTATCCATTAACCGCTACAAAGAAATAGTGTACGAAGAGGTACAATACGATGCCCCAAAAGACCTTATAAACGACATTAAAGACCTAGACCAACAAAGAGCCGAGGCACTTAAAGTTTTGGAGGGACTGTTGAATGAGTAAGTGGGAGTCCAAATTAATTGGTGATATTTTTAAGATCAGTTCTGGTGGTACCCCAAGTAGGAAGAAGCCAGAGTTTTTTGAAGGAGGTAAGGTTCCTTGGGTAAAAACAGGAGAACTTAAAGGTAAATTTGCAAATAAACCGCAAGAGTATATTACTGATGAAGCCTTATTAAACTCAAGTGCAAAACTCTTTCCCGTAAAAACAGTTTTGTTAGCAATGTATGGAGCAACAATTGGAGCGTGTTCAATTCTAGATTTTGAAGCAGCAACAAATCAAGCTTGCGCAGCTTTATTACCAACCTCTGAATGTGATGAAGTATACACATACTATTATCTTAAATCTATCAAGGATGAAATAATTCGAAAAGGTGTAGGTGGTGCGCAACCAAATATTTCGGCTGGATTAATTAAAAAAATCCAAATCCCCCTACCGCCGCTCGCTACGCAAAAAAAGATAGCCGCCATATTAGACCAGGCCGATAATCTCCGCCAGTTAAATAAGCAGCTCATTGCCAAATACGATGCCCTTACCCAAAGCTTATTTTTAGATATGTTTGGGGATCCGGTAACTAACCCAATGGGTTGGGAGAAAACTGCTATTGATGATATATCTACATTAGTAACGAAAGGTGCATCACCGAAATGGCAAGGGTTTGAATATATAAGTTCAGGTGTTAGATTTGTAACAAGTGAGAATGTTAGGTTAGGTTACTTAGATTGTCATAAAGACAAATTTGTTGCATACCAGTTTCATGAGAAACTTAAACGTTCATCATTAAAGAAAGATGATTTATTGGTAAATCTTGTAGGTGCAAGTATTGGCAGAGGAGCCTTAGTTACTAATCATATTCTTCCAGCTAATATAAATCAGGCGGTAGCTAAGATTGAACTTGATTCTTTAAAAGTAAACCCGGTGTTTTTATTAAATCAGATAATTACACCCCAGTTACAAGATAGACTTATAGGTAATAAAGTTGAAGGGGCAAGAGCAAATATAAGTTTGAAAAATGTAAGGGAATTAAGTATATATATACCCCCAATTGCCCTACAAAATCTTTTTGCGGATCGCATCCAAGCCATTGAGGCACAAAAAGCGCAAGCGCAGCAAGCCTTACAAAAAAGCGAAGATTTATTCAACAGCCTATTACAGCGTGCCTTTAAAGGCGAGTTGGTGGGGTAGTTTTATACACCCTTAACTCTTTATTGCTATAATATTTTAATACCTAACAGGTTTCAAAAACCTGTTAGGTCTCCATACCATACTATTCTTTATTTCAACACCTCACAGGTTTTAAAAACCTGTGAGGTATGTGCTATGCTATTTAAAATCTGTGCTATATTTGCTATTCATATCAAATAAAAAACAATAATCCATACAATATGAGCTCATCATCACAAAAGCTAATAAAAGTCACCAACGATTCTACCATTCTCGATACACTTTACAGCATTACCGAGCCAGTGCGTATTCAGCTCCAAAAAGCCTACGATATGGCACTAAATGGCAAAGCCGCCGATGTGGTTAAAATGCAACAACTCATTAATAAGTACCCCCACGTACCGCACTTTAAAAACTACCTAACGGCGCTATACAAAGGTATTGGGCAAATGGAAAAGTCATACGATTTAACCTTACAAATAACCCTACAGCATCCCGCTTATTTATTTGGTAAGTTAAACTTGGCCAATAAATTACTCGACGAAGGTAAATTTAATTTGATACCAGAGGTGCTGGGTTCCGAGATGGAATTGGCCGCATTATATCCCGAGCGCGATACCTTTCATATAGATGAGCTTACCAAATACTACCACTTGGCGGCGCGTTACTATCTTAAAATTAACCAAGCAGAAGAAGCTGAAGCCTGTTACAATTATTTAAAAGATTTGGCTCCTGATGACGAAGACACCAAGCAGGTTTTAAATATGCTAACCACGCACAAAATGCTTGCTGGTATGCATCGATTATCAGAAGAAGGCAAACATAACATTGAGGTGCATGTAAAAGCGGAAGCCGAAACTAGTAAAGTAACCAAAGCACCAACCTTTGTGCACAAAGAGATAGATATGTTGTATCAGTACGATATGCGTATTGAAAAGGATATTTTACAAGAGATACTTACATTACCACGCCAAACACTTATTGCTGATTTAGAGCTTGTATTAAATGATAGTATTGCACGCTTTAATTATTTTGATGCCTTATACAGTGCGGATAAAGTAGAAGCAAATACTTATTTTCCGCTTCATGCCCTATATTTATTAGGCGAGTTAAATGCTGCCGAAAGCACAGCTGTGGTATTTAAAATGCTATCGCAACACCAGGATTATTACGATTTATATTTTGGCGATTGGATACACGATAATGTATGGGAGCCCATTTACCGAATGAATAATACCCACCTTGAGGAGTATAAAGCATTTATGCTTGAGCCCAATAAATATACCTATGCCAAAAATGTGCTTATTATATTGTTTGAGCAAATTGTGGTGCATCAGCCACAGCGCAAGCAAGAGATAGTGGATTGTTATAAAGAACTATTAGAAGCGTACAATAAGTGTAGCATTGAGGATAATATTATTGATAGCGAACTAATAGCCTATATAGCTTGCTCAGTATGCGATATGGCAGGTACTGAAGCCAGCGAGCAGCTAAAGCCACTATTTGATAAAAATTGGGTGGCCCAAGGTATATGCGGTAGCTATAGCGATATTATGAAAGCCAAACCCAACAGCATACGCGAGCTTGACTTACTAAATATAGAGGATCGTTACACTGAAATTGGTAAGTGGTTTGCAAAAAGGGAATCAGATGCTGAATTTACACCAGAGGCACTAAGCGATGCCAACTTTAATCCATTTGGGGCTTTGATAAAGCCCGTAACTAACGAAACAAAAATTGGCCGAAACGACCCTTGTAGCTGTGGTAGTGGTAAAAAATACAAAAAGTGTTGTATCAATAAGTAATACCAAACTAACAGGTTTACAACAAACTTAACAGGTTTCAAAAGCTTGTTAGGTCTCCATACCATACTATTCTTTTTTCAATACCTCACAAATCTTCAACACCTCACAGGTTTTTAAAACCTGTGAGGTATAAATTCACATACCAAAAAACATCGCCCAACTTATTTAAAATAGTTTTAAATTGCACCAACTACTAGTCTACATCATTTTATAATTATATTTTAATAGGCAAAATTTAAGGTTTTATTAATCAGCACATAACCCTTTTAAATGAGTAAACTTATTATTGCCTCAACTAACGTATCTACTTACCTACAACAAAGGAGCTATAGTACAATTCGCGCACTGCACCTTCTATATTTATCAGCTAGTACCCATTTACCTTTGGCTCCTATAAAAGAGCGCAGCAAGGCGCTAATAAATGTCAACAAGCCATAGCAATTTCGTTCAAGGTTATCCGTAAATCATTCAAAGGCATTGGTTAATGCCTTAAGGCCATATCAGAATCATTCAAGGTCATTCAAAAATCATTTCAGGTCACCCAGGAATGGCTGCAAGTCATCCAGAAATGATTTTTGGTCGTGCCAGAATCATTTCGGGTCACTCAGAAATGGCTCCAGGTCAAACAGAAATGGTTTCAGGTCATTATTTAAACAGATCGTCCTAATCAAAAATAAATATATAATTATGAGTAAAGAAATCGATACATTAATCAGCAAAGCCAGTGTAGCCATTACAAACGGTATACAACAAGAACCCATAGCCGCTTTATTGTTGCAGTTTGGCTATACACCCGAGCGCCTGGCAGTAGGCGAGGGATTGTTAAACACCACCGAGGAATTAAACAGACTGCAAATAAAAGAAGATGGAGAGCAAAAGGAAGCCACTTCAGTTTTAAAGCAGAGTATTAAAAAGGCCAATACAGTGTATGTGCCGCATTTAAAAATTGCCCGTATAGCCTTTAAAAATGATACCAACCTAAGCACACAGCTTGAGTTACGAGGAGAGCGTAAGCAACGACAATCGGCTTGGTTGCAGCAAACCAAGGTATTTTATAATAACCTATTGAGTAACCCCGATGCCTTAGAAAAAATGGCCGCATATGGGCAAAGTAACGAGAAGCTAGAGGCAGGTCTTCAGCTGGTATTGGCAGTAGACGCGCAGTTGGCAGTACGCAAAAAAGAAATGGGCGAGGCACAAAATGCCACCGAAACGCGCGATGCCGCTGCCGATGAGCTGCAAGAGTGGTATTCTGATTATATTGAGATTGCCCGCATAGCCTTGGCCGATCATCCGCAGTACCTCGAAATGTTGGGCATCATCAGTCCATCGTAAGTACTTCACTATAAAACACCTTCCCTGCAGTAAAGGACGATAAAGCAGGGGAGGTTTTGTTAATACCTTTTAGCTTAAATATTTTTATAATTAGCCACTGCTACCGCACGAGTCCCCACGTGTGGTAAAATTATAATTAAGCAATAAATCATTACTAAAAGCTGCAAATCATCCCCCTTTAGGGGCTTAGGGGAGTGAAGCAAGTTGAAGAAGCAAACAAAAAAGAAAAACCACACGAGAGGACTCGTGCGGCAGCCCAGGGGTTATTTATTATTAGTAGTAGTAAGGTGTAATATTAGAAGTGAGGTATAGTTGTTTATTACATTTAATATTCAAACCTTAATAAGTTCAATAATGAATACTACCACTGCTACCGCACGTGTCCCCACGTGTGGTAAAATTATAATTGAGCAATAAATCATTACTAAAAGCTGCAAATCATCCCCCTTTAGGGGCTTAGGGGAGTGAAGCAAGTTGAAGGAGCAAACAAAAAACAGAAAAACCACACGAGAGGACTCGTGCGGCAGCCTGGGAAATGTTGGGCATCATCAGTCCATCGTAAGTACTTCACTATAAAACACCTTCCCTGCAGTAAAGGACGATAAAGCAGGGGAGGTTTTGTTAATACCTTTTAGCTTAAATATTTTTATAATTAGCCACTGCTACCGCACGAGTCCCCACGTGTGGTAAAATTATAATTAAGCAATAAATCATTACTAAAAGCTGCAAATCATCCCCCTTTAGGGGTTTAGGGGAGTGAAGCAAGTTGAAGAAGCAAACAAAAACAGAAAAACCACACGAGAGGACTCGTGCGGCAGCCCAGGTGTATGAAAAGAAATAACCTCGCTACCGCACGTGTCCCTCGCTGCCGCACGTGTCCCCACGTGTGGTAAATTATAGTTAATCAAAAAATAAATGAGTCGTAATTATAAGTTCCATAATCCAGTAGGAGTATACTTTGTAAGCTTTGCAGTAGTAGAGTGGTTAGATGTATTTACACGTAATGAGTATAAACATATTCTGCTAGAAAACTTAGTTTATTGCCAAAAACAAAAAGGCATGGAAATTTATGCTTGGTGTATCATCAGTAATCATATGCATTTAATATTTAAAAGTACAAAGGGTTTAAAACCAGAGATTCTATTGGGCGATTTTAAGCGTTTTACAAGTAGGGTTTTAGTAAAGGCTATACAGGAAAATGTACGAGAGAGCAGAAAAGAGTTGTTGTTAGGGCAGTTTAAAAAGGCAGGAGAAAAATCGTCTAATGTAAAGCATTATCAGTTTTGGCGTCATGATAATAAGCCAATAGAATTATGGAGCAATAAAGTAATAGATGAGAAAATAAACTATATCCATAATAATCCGGTAGAAGAGGGCTTGGTATTTCAACCAGAAGATTATGTGTATAGTAGTGCAAGAGATTATAGTGGAGAACTGGGGATGTTAGAAGATGTGGTGGTAATAAAGTAAAACCAAACGAGAGGACTCAGCTACCGCACGTGTCCCCACGTGTGGTGAAATTATAATTGAGCAATAAATCATTACTAAAAACTGTAAATCATCCCTCTTTAGGGAGTTAGGGGTGTGGAAGCAAACTGAAGGAGCAAATAAAAAAAGAAAAATCACACGAGGGGACTCGTGCGGCAGCCTGGGTTATCCATTGAAAAAAAAGTAAGGGTTTGCAACCTGTTAAGTCAACAATATGTCAGATAAATATAAGCTACACTGTTACCGCACGTGTCCTCACGTGTGGTAAAATTATAATTAAGCAATAAAAGCTGCAAATCATCCCCCTTTAGGGCTTAGGGGTGTGGAAGCAAGTTGAAGGAGCAAACAAAAAAAAGAAAAACCACACGAGAGGACTCGTGCGTCAGCACCAAAGTAACAAAGTATAAGTTCGGCATAGCGTCTCGCTATGTCGTATTTGGCAAGGCTTCTAGCCTCAGCTGCCGCACGTGTCCCCACGTGTGGTGAAATTATAATTAAGCAATAAATCATTACTAAAAGCTGCAAATCATCCCCCTTTAAGGGCTTAGGGGAGTGAAGCAAGCTGAAGGAGCAAACAAAAAAGAAAAACCACACGAGAGGACTCGTGCGGTAGCCCGGTGTGTAGGTATTTAGGTTTGTAGGTTTAAAAACCTGTGAGGTATTATTATCTTTTACTATATTCGCTCATTCTCAAAATCAAGCGTAATGAGCAACTTTCAATTTCTACATACTTCGTATAATGCCCTTTTCAATACCATGCAAAAGGCCGAGCAACGTGTAAATACCGAGCCTGTTTCCACAGCTAGTTATTGCCGTTTGGTGCTCGAAGAAGTTATCCATAAAATATATGAGTATGAGCAATTAGAATATCCCTACAATAAGGAGTTGGTAAATTTAATGACCAACGAAGAGGTGAAAGTTATTATTCCATTTGTGCATCAAAATGGAATTCATTTGGTACGTAAAATTGGGAATAGTGCAGCACATTATGGGCGCAGAGTGAGCAGTAAAGAAGCGCTCGAAAGTATTAAATACATCTATGGCTTTTTAAAATGGTTTGCGGGCACCTATAGTCTTGAGAAAATAGACTTGCCCGGTTCTTTTAACGAGGGCTTAGTGCCTAAAATTGGTGCCGATCAGCGTAAGCTAAAAGAGTTACAAGCCGAAAATAAAAAGGCACAAGAACAACTGCAAGCACAAGTAGAAAAGTTGTTGGCCGAGAAAGAAGCCATACTACAACGTGCCAAAGAGAGTGATGCAGCCTATATAAAGTTTAAGGAAGAGGCTGAGCTAGCCAAGCAGAAACTACAAAAGCAAAAGGCCGAACGTCAGATAAAAGTACCATCGGAATACAACGAGGCCGAAACACGTCAGCATATTATCGATGCCAACTTGCTTGAGGCAGGATGGAGCGATTTAAAAGCAGGTCGCGATACCGAATTTCCTGTGGTGGGCATGCCTATTACCAACGATAATCCCAAGGGCAATGGTTACGCCGACTATGTATTGTGGGATGATAATGGTAAACCCCTGGCGGTAATAGAAGCCAAGCGTACCTCAAAAGATATTGAAGCAGGGAAACATCAGGCATCGCTTTATGCCAATTGTTTGGAGCAGATGTATGGGCAACGACCTATTATATTTTACACCAATGGTTACGAAATAAAAATCTGGAACGATACATTTTATGCCACTCCACGTCAAATATTTGGTTTCTATACCAAAGAGGAGTTGCAATGGCTCATACAACAGCGCAATACACGTAAGGATATACGCTCTGCCAAGGTAAACCTCGATATAGCAGGCCGTCCTTATCAGACTGAGGCCATACAACGCCTGTCCGAATCCTTTGTGGTGGATGGCCAAACAGGCATTATGGGCAATAAGCGCGAGGCATTATTGGTAATGGCAACCGGTAGCGGTAAAACCCGAACAGCCGCAGCTATTGTAGAGGTGTTTTTTAAGCACAATTGGGTAAAACGCGTGCTGTTTTTAGCCGACAGAACGGCGCTTGTATCCCAAGCCAAAAAGAGTTTTGGCGAGCACCTAAAGGAATACTCGTCCATCGACCTAAGTAAAGAAAAAGAGTCGGACACCACGCGCTTGGTATTTAGTACTTATCCAAGTATGATGCACTGCATCGATAGAGCTCGCGAAAACAACGAGCGTTTTTATGGTGTAGGCCATTTCGATATGATTATTGTTGATGAAGCACACCGTTCGGTATACAACCGTTACAAAGCTATTTTCGATTATTTCGATGCCTTGGTGGTGGGCTTAACGGCTACACCTAAGGATAGTATCGACCACAATACCTTTGAGTTGTTTGGTTGCAGTAACGATGATCCTACCTTTGCCTTTGAGCTCGATCAGGCGGTACCTACCTACTTAAAAGCGTATAAAAACATTGATGTTTCAACCGACTTTTTACGCGAGGGTATTAAATACAATGCTCTGTCGGACGAAGAGAAGAAACAATACGAAGAAACCTTTCAGGATAAGGCTACAGGTCTGTTTCCTGAAGAGATACAAGCCAATGCCATGAATAAATGGCTCTTTAATAAAGACACTGTGAACAAGGTATTGGATGCCTTAATGCAGAATGGTATTAAGATTGAAGGCGGCGATAAAATAGGGCGCACCATTATTTTTGCAGTAAACCAAAAGCACGCCAAGTTTATTGAGGATTGCTTTACCGAGCGTTATCCGCATTTTCCGGCCGGGTTTATCACCAGTATTCACAATGGTATTAGTCATGCACAAAGTTTAATAGAGGACTTTTGCGATCATCATAAAGAGAATAATCCACAAATAGCCATTTCGGTTGATATGATGGATACAGGGGTTGATGCGCCTCGTGTATTGAACCTAGTATTTTTTAAGGTAGTGCGTTCCTATGCTAAGTTTTGGCAAATGATAGGTAGAGGCACACGTTTGTGTCCGGGTATTTTTGGTCCTGAGCAAGACAAAGACCATTTTCTTATCTTCGATGTGTGTCAGAATTTTGAATTCTTCGAGTTGAATAAAAAAGGCGTAGATAATTCGGTAGTTAAACCCGTTACCCAACAAATTTTTGAGGCTCGTTTGCAATTAACACGTCTGTTAGCCGAAACGGGCGAAGCCGATAATATAGACTTATCCAATACGCTACTAGATGGTTTACACAAATCGGTTCAAACATTAGATAAGGATCGTTTTCAGGTGCAAATGAATCTGCGATATGTAGAAGAGTTTGAAAAGCGTAAACGATGGAATAACCTAAGTGCCGATGATGTGCACCATATAGAGCAACATCTATCGGGCTTACCCATACCTGAATCTATTAACGAAACCGCCCGGCGTTTCGATTTAATGATGCTTAAATTGCAATTGGCCAATTTACTTATGTTGGGCTCAGAAAAGAAGTATCACGAAAACCTAATTGAAATAGCCACTCAGTTGGGTAAAATGTATACGGTTCCGCAAGTATTACGCTCCAAATCACTGATTGAGCAAATGAAAGATCCTGATTTTTACCAAAAGCTATCGCAAAAAAGACTTGAGGAAGTTAGGGAAGAAATAAGAGAGCTTGTATCTTTTATTGAGCGTAATAAACAGCAAACTTTTTATACCAACCTAGCCGATTCGGATGTTGTACTAAGTGCTGCAGAACCTTACGTACCTACACACTCGCCAAGTATATACAAGCAGCGTGTAGAAAGCTTTATACGTGAGAATAAACACCATCTGACCATATCTAAATTGTCGAGCAATAAACCCATCACTACCGATGAATTATCGCAATTAGAAAAAATACTGTTCGATGGCGATGAACGAGGCTCCAAGGACGACTTTATAAAAACCTTTGGAGAGCAGCCATTGGGTACTTTTATCCGTGGTATTATTGGACTTGATATACAGGCAGCCGAGGAAGCATTCTCCGAGTTTTTGCAAGCAGGCAACCTAAGAGCCGATCAAATTACCTTTGTACAAACCATTATCAGCTACCTAAATAAAAATGGCACTATAGATAAGGGAATGCTGTTTAAGGCACCCTTTACCGATATGAGCGACGATGGCCTATTTGGCTTATTTGACGACGGGGATGCCGTTAAAATTATATCTATCATAGATGTTATTAATGAGAATGCAAGCGTTGGGTGAGTTACCGTTGTTAATGTAATTAACTGTTAAGTATGGTATGTACTAACCAGTTTTTGCAAATAGATTATGCGCCTTTTATTTGTTTTTTTAGATACAATTTTTCATATCCCAGAAGAAATTCAAGGAACAAAAGAAATCGTTTAAACCCGGATTATGCATTAGGACATCGTTATGAACATTGAAAGTGTAATAAAACAAAGCTTTATCGAGACGAGGCATAGCACTGTTCTGGTGAGTTGAGATGAAGCAACCAAGTGATTTGTTTTGAAGCAATATCAATGTGTAATAGGTTTTCTAATGCATATTGCGTGTTAAAATAGAAAGCCGAGTTTTTATGGCTCGGCTCTTCATAGTTCAACTTAGTTAGTAAAATATACCCTTTGGGTCATTACTATTTAGCTGGTATGGCAGGGTCTACTGCAATAATAACATCCGTTACTTTTTGCATAATAACTTTTTGCGGCAGTGACAGCTCCGCTACAAGAATAGAATTCACCTAAGTAAGTTCTATTTTCAAAAGCTGGCATATAGCTACAACCTTCTTTATGTACTTCGTGATCACCATTGTTTTGTGCATTTTTGTTTACATAGTACTTCGGCATCTTTTTAAAATTTAAAAATGTTAATATTATTTTGACAATACAATATTAATACAGATATGTGCAGTGGATGTGCATAGACAGTAATTAGAGAAACCTGAAGTAATACTATTTAAACAAATTTTCTTTTGAGGTGCTCAGCACCCCAACTGATTATATTAGACTTTTTTGAACTATGGTTCTCAGCACCATAGTTCAAATAACTGATACAATTGAAATAATACAATGACCACCGTCTGAAATATTTTGGCTAAATAAATTAGTGTCTCAAGTAAGTGTGGTTAATATATTAGCTATTTATGTATGTAATGATTATATTTGGTTAAGATATTAGCTGTATGTACTCAATAAATCCAACACCAAACGATATTTCTAAGGAATTGGCCAAACGCCACAAAGCCTTACGAAAACAATTAAAGATATCTCAAGCAGAGCTTGCAGAACGCTCAGGTGTATCTTTAGGTAGTTTAAAAAGATTTGAAACTACTGGACAGATATCACTTGAATCACTGCTTAAATTAGCAAACCTTCTTAATAGATTGCAAGATTTTAATTCTGTTTTCCAAGCAAAGGAGGATATGAGCAAAATCGAAGGACTTTTCACTACTAATTCATGAATTTGCTATGGGTAATGTTAAAAATATTTTAGTCTCATTAGATATTGAAGGCCTCTCTCATGACCTTGGAGAATTAGTACTAAACAATAGGACTATCTACTTTCGTTATAATACTAGTTTTTTAAAATTAGGCATAAATATTTCACCTATTAAGTTGCCTTTGAGCAGCGAAATAGCAACTGCAGGTCCAGAACCATTCGAAGGATTATTTGGTGTTTTTAGTGATTCGTTGCCCGATGGTTGGGGTAGGTTATTACTCGATAGAACGCTTGCATCTAAGAAAGTGGATTTACAAAGTTTGACTCCCTTAGATCGTTTGTCTTATGTTGGAGATAAAGGAATGGGTGCCTTGTGCTATAGACCAAAGTTTGATGAAGATCTTAATGTTTTATCAAAAATAGAGTTAGATACAATAGCACAGGAGATGGGTTATATTTTAAAGGGTATTGATTCAGATATTATAGAAGAATTATTTACACTCGGAGGTTCCTCAGGAGGTGCTCGCCCAAAAATATTTGTTGGTTATAATAAGGATACCAACGAAATAGTGCATGGGCACCATCAATTGGCTGAAGGTTTTGAAGATTGGATTATAAAATTTCCATCTTCTTCAGATAACAAAGAGATTGCCAACGTTGAGTATGCCTACCAAAAGATGGCTTTAAAAGCAGGGCTTAATATGAGCGAATGTAAATTATTTACAGGTCGCTCAGGGCAAACTTATTTCGGTACAAAGCGCTTTGATCGCATTAAAGGCAAAAGAATCCATATGCACACAGCTAGTGGTTTAATGCATGATAACTTTAGGATGAGTACTATGGATTATGGACATCTAATGGATTGTGCATTTCAGATGGAAAAACATGTTGAAGCCTATGAAAAGGTTCTGCGTTTAGCTGCATTTAATGTGTTTGCACACAATAGAGACGATCATAGTAAGAATTTTTCATTTTTAATGGATGCCAAAGGTCGTTGGAATTTTGCACCAGTCTATGATTTAACATTTTCAAATTCTGCGTACGGTTTCCATAGTACTATGATTGCAGGAGAAAGTAAGAATCCTGGAAAGAAACATTTATTAGAGCTTGCTAAACATTTTGGGATAAAAAAACCACATCAACTGTTGGAGGAAGTCCAAGAAGCCATTTGTCAATGGAATACAATAGCTAAAGAATGTGGTGTTTCTAAAACCCTAATTAATAATATTGAAAAGGTAATGAACGATGTAAATAAAAATGCCTGAATTTCCCCCAAAAAGGGGAAATTCAGTTCATCCACATCCATTAGTACAAATCTTTAATCTTCTCCATATTTTTTTGAATTAAAGCTTCTGTCGTTCTTGCATAACGCTGCGTCATTTTAGTGCTTGAATGACCAAGAGTTTTTGAAACAACTTCGAGAGGCATATTATTCTCTAAAGCAACAGTAGTGGCAAAAGTATGCCGTGCCGTATGTGTTGAAATGGGTTTATCAATACTACATAAAATACCAATCTCTTTTAAATAAGCATTCATCTTTTGATTACTTAATACAGGAAGTACGGCATCTTTATCAATTAAATCAGGGTCATTTTGATATTTTCTCATAAGTTTTTTAGCAGCATCAATTACAAATATGGTACTCATCTGCTTTGTTTTTGTTCTCTTTTTATGAATCCACGTAACTCCCTTTGAGTCGCTTGTAATATGTTCGCGTTTCAATGTTTTTACATCAGAAAAGGCCAATCCTGTGAAACAACAAAACACGAATACATCGCGTACCTGCCTTATTCTTTCCATACTAATATCTTTATTGATGACAGTATTAAGTTCCTCTTTTGTCAGATATACTGCATCAACAGGTTTAAGCTTAAATTTAATGGTTGCAAAAGGATCTTTATTTATCCAACCATTGGCTAAAGCAATTCGCACAATCTTCTTAAAATTCTTCAGATATTTAATGGTAGTGTTATGTGCACATTTACGCTCTGTTTTTAAGTATAGCTCATAATTACGCACAAACTGATGATTTAGGTCTTCCAGTGCTAGGTCTTCGCGTTTATACTGCCATTTAATGAATTCTTTAGTATGCATATAAGAGGTTTCGTAACGCTGAACCGTATCAGGGGCAAAGTCAATACCAATTAACTTCTTGGCATTATTGTTATGTTCCCGAAATACTTTTAAGATGGTTCTTCGTGTTTCTTTTTTGCCAACTATTTTTTCTTTTATAATCCTTGGTGAGATAGATTGTTTATCCATAGTCATAAAATCAAAGTAGGATTTGATTTTTGATATATGAAGTTCTATAAGTTGATTGATTTCTGTGGATTTTATCGAATTTCCTTTGGCTAATTGTTTTGTTTCATTCCATTGTTTAGGAAGAATGCTTTTCTTCAAGGCATATTCTGCTCTTTCTTTATTAATAATGATTCGAACAAAGATCGGAGCCTCTCCACTTTTAAGTAATTTAGTCTTCTTGATAAAGAAGTTGATTTTGATTGTTTCAAGTCTACTCATAACGATAATTTTTTTTGTTAAAATTATTTTTATAAGCTCATTGTGCGGCGATCTAAAACCAAGCAATACAGCGCAATACGGCGTTTTTTTGAACTATCTCTGGTGGACTAAAATTCGACTTTCTAAGTCCACCAAAAGTCCACCCAAAAACTGCCTTTTTCTGCTTTTTATTGCACACTTTTGCGCATAAAAAAACCCTGTAAGTGTTGACTTACAGGGTTTTACTTTAAATTGCTTTCGCACTCAGCGGAGAGAGAGGGATTCGAACCCCCGGTACCTTGCAGTACAATAGTTTTCAAGACTACCGCATTCGACCACTCTGCCATCTCTCCAATGTTGTTGTAATGAAACCTGAAAACGTTTATTCAAGTTTTGATTTTAATATTGCGGAGAGTGAGGGATTCGAACCCCCGGTACCTTGCAGTACAATAGTTTTCAAGACTACCGCATTCGACCACTCTGCCAACTCTCCAATATTATTTTAACTCTGCACGGAATAAGAGACTCGAACTCCTGACACCTGGTTTTGGAGACCAGTGCTCTACCAACTGAGCTAATTCCGTGTTTCCATCATCACAACATTTCGTGATTGCGGATGCAAAAGTAGAACTAATATTTACATAAGCAACACCCATGTGGTAAAAAAAAGCACCTTTTTTTTGAGTGTTTTTATAATTTACTGATTAGGTTATTGTTAACTGATAAACTTTTTTTAAATTATTTTTGAAATGCATTTTGCCATCTATTCGTTAGCGTTTTCAAGTGAAATATTGCTGTTACAGAGTTGTTGTTTGAATATCAGAAGTATCTATCTTTTTTACTGAATAATATGCTTTATTTCTATAGGAAGCCGGCAAAATTGTCTCAAGTTAAAATTATAGAAATACATGTATTTTTAAACAGCTACCATATATAATGTGGATACTTTAGCTTTAAATTAGCTTTTTTTTATCTTTGTGCACAGTTATACAACTGATGCTAATCTACAGATATTGTATTTTCATAAATCAGTTACTTTTATATTTAAGAATACGAACGAAAAATGAATAGAATAATATTATCTCTTACAGCATTAATTTTAATTACTAGCTGTAATCCTTTAAAACAAATTAATACAACTTATCAAACAGCAGAAAGTAATTATAGTAGTCAAAGCTACGAGACTGCCTATAATAACTACACTTCTTTAATTCAGCTTTATAAGGGTAAAGGAATGGATATTCCTAATGAGATATACCTTAAAGCTGCTGAATGTGCTTCAAAGTTAGGTAACACATCTGATGCAAGTGGGTTGTTTCAGGATGCAATGAAGGATTCTTTATCCGTGTTAGCAGTTAAGGGGTATATTAATTCATTAAAGAAAGAACAAAATTATACTGATGTTGTTAAAGTGCTTAGTGATAAGCAAGATTTTTTAACAGAAAATGGAGAGGAAGCATATTTACAACTTGAAAAGTTTGAAGTTGCAATAGCTCAGAATGATACTAAAGAAATATTAGCTACATATTCAGATATTGATACATTAAGCGAGTCACAAACGCTTGCTGTTATTACTGCAATGCAAGAATCTGATAATGATAAGGGAGCTATGAATTTAGCGAATAAGACCTTAAAAACGAATCCTAAGTTTTATGATGTAAAAGAGTGGAAGGCCGTTTATCATTATAAGTTTGCTGAGAAGTGGTACAAAAGTGAAATGGATAAATACAACAAGGATAAGAATTACACAGCCTATGTTTATCTGAAAAGAGAGTTAAAAAAGATATCAGCTAATTATAGAGTATCAAAAGATCTGTTTGAGGAATTACATAAGGTTTATCCAAGCGAAACGAAATATATTAAATACCTAAAAAACACTTACCTGCGCCTTGAGCTTGATAAGCAGGCAGAAGCAATGGATAAGTTATTAAAATAGAATAACAATTGTAATATAGAAATAATAATAATTGAGCTAAGATGAGTAAAGCTATTGTTGAGAACAAATTTCAGTTTCCTAATCAAAAAGGACATTACGTTGGTAAAGTAAGAGACGTTTATAATATAAACGATGAGTATTTAGTAATGGTTGTTTCTGATAGAATTTCAGCATTTGATGTTGTTTTGCCTAAAGGAGTACCATTTAAGGGACAAGTATTAAATCAGATTGCTGAAAAGTTTTTAGATGCTACTTCTGATATTGTACCAAATTGGAAAATCGCAACTCCAGATCCAATGGTTACAGTTGGACATTTCTGTGAGCCTTTTAAAGTTGAGATGGTAATCAGAGGATATTTAACAGGTCATGCTTGGCGCGAGTATAAATCAGGTAAGAGATCATTATGTGGCGTAGCTTTACCAGATGGAATGGTTGAAAACCAAAAGTTTGATACCCCAATTCTTACTCCTACAACAAAAGCTGATGTTGGACATGATGAAGATATTTCACGTGAAGAGATTTTAGCACAAGGTTTAGTAAGTGAAGAGGACTATGTTGCTTTAGAAAAGTATACCTTGGAGTTATTCCAGCGTGGTACTGAAATGGCCGCTGAGAAAGGTCTTATCTTAGTTGATACAAAATATGAATTCGGTAAAAAAGAAGGTAAAATTTATCTTATTGATGAAATTCATACACCAGATTCTTCACGCTACTTTTATACAGAAGGATACCAAGAGCGTATTGATAAAGGCGAACAACAAAAGCAATTATCAAAAGAGTTTGTGCGTCAATGGTTAATTGAAAATGGTTTTCAAGGTAAAGATGGGCAAGCAATTCCAGAAATGACTTCAGAATATATCGAAAGTGTTTCTGATCGTTATATTGAGTTATTTGAACAAATTACAGGCGATAAATTCGAAAAAGCAAATGCTGATGATGTAATGTCTCGTATTGAAAAGAATGTTAATGATTATTTAGCTTCTATGTAAGCTAATTATCAAACAAATTATAGTAGCCAGTTTATTTTTTAATAAGCTGGCTTTTTTGTTTTAAATATCGTCTTTCCGAATACCTTCTATTTCCCCCCCCCTAAATAGAAAATGAAATACCTCCCTCATTGTTTGAGTGCATGGCTTATCCACCAATCTTCTAAAAAACACCGCCCAAGTATCAGAGTCCTTATTTGCAAATTGTGCGCATAAAATAAATTGAGCATTCTGCTTTTGATACTATTACATTTAAAAGACTTGAGTGTTTGTGTAAAAATATATTTATGAAGAATAGAGCAATAATTTTAAGTATCCTTGGATTCTTTTTCTTTGGAATGTTGATAGCGTGTAGCGATGAATCGGATAATGATCAAGAACCTGGTGAGGGAATAAAACCAACAATCTCATGCACAGATCCAATTGAAGTTTCAGCAGCTGAAGGAGCAGAGACTATAACTGTTACATACGATGCACCAACAGCTTTGCTAAATAATGAACCTATTGCTACCACTCAAATAACTGGCCTTTCGTCGGGTAGTGAATTTCCAATAGGAGTTACGAAAAATACTTTTAGCGCAACTGATGGAGAAGGAAACACAGTAACGTGTTCTTTTACAGTAACAGTTAATGCTACGGTTATTAGTGAACCATCAGATGAGCAACCATATGCTTTTCAAAATGGAGTGAAAGCACCCGAAGGTAAAAAATGGGTAAAGGTAGAGGAGTTATCTGATGAATTTAATGGCGCAGAGTTTGATGATGACAAGTGGCACAGAGATCCTGCCAATGATGGATTTGGGTGGTATGGTCGCTCTCCTGCTTTATTTGAGTCAGCCAACGTAACTGTGTCTGACGGAAATATGAATGTAACAACCTTAAAATATGACGTTCCTAAAGTGGTGGAAGGTAAATCATGGACTCATGGAGGTGCTATTGTACGTTCAAAAGCACAAGCAGGTCATGGTAAATATTATGAGTGCAGAATGAAGGCCAATAAAACTATTATGTCTTCTACCTTTTGGATTGCCATGCAACAAAACTGTAATAACGAGGAAAAGCGTAAGTTAGAATTAGATATTCAAGAATGTGTAGGTCGTGTTCATGAGGGTACTCACACATGGGCTCAGCATTGGGATAAAATATTCCATTCTAATGCCATTCGTCATTATCGCGAATGTGATACAGAGGAAGACCAAGAAACAAGAGCATCAGGTGTGAAAAATCTTGACGAATCAAATCACGATAGATTCTTTGTATATGGTTGCTGGTGGAAATCACCTACTGAAATCTTGTTTTATTTAGATGGTGAGTATGTTTATTCAATTACCCCAACTACAGATTTTGATATTGATGGATACATTACCATGGCAATTGAAACCTACGATTGGAATCCGGTTGATGAAGCAGGAAGTATTTTTGAAACAGGTTCATTTGATGATTTAACCACTAAATACGATTGGGTTCGTACATGGGAATTAACTGATGAATAGTGAAAAGTGTTATTGATTAGGAGTTTTGGAGTATAGGGTAGGTGTTGCTTATACTTATGCCACAAAAAAAATGTGATAAAAAATCAAAAACTACTATCAATAACATTGGCATTATTGCAAAAAATCCTTTGCTTTGCAGCAAAAGAAATAAACAAATTACAATGATTAAAAAGAATATACGTTTAATTTTCGGAGGAATTTTCCTGATTGCTGCAATAGCCATGTTTATTAAAGGGATAATAGGATGGGGAGTCATGGCGGTACTTACTGCCGGTATTTTTATTCTGTTACATTTTAAAAATGAGATGAATTTAATGGCTTTCTTATTTGTAAGAAAAAACAATTTTGATAAAGCTGAGCTTTTTTTGAGTAAAGTAAAGCATCCTGAAAATTTAGTAAAGAGTCAAGAGGCTTATCATTACTTCCTAACAGGATTGGTTTATTCTCAGAAACATCAAATATCCAAAGCAGAAAAGAGTCTTAAAAAGGCCGTTTCTGTAGGATTAAGAATGAAGAACGACCAAGCGATGGCTAAGCTTAATTTAGCAAGTATATATTTATCAAAACGTAATAAAAAATTGGCTGCATATTATTTAAAAGATGCTAAGCAATTGGATAAGCAAAAAGTGCTAACAACACAAATTAAAGAAATAGAACATATGATGAAGCGTATATAGTTACGTTTACATTACGATTTTTATTAGTAGAGGCTGTCTTTTTCGACAGCCTCTTTTTTTGTCTCATACTTAAGCCATCTAGTCTCGTTTAGTTCCTTATACCAAATGCATTATTGAATGATTGATAAGAAATTGAAATATTTAAAGATTCTACAATGAATAAAATAGAGATATAGCCGTAGCTACATTGATATTTTATGAAACAGTAGAAGCTTTATAGAAGCAAGATCAATTTGCGGCTAATACGGATTGGTTGGTTTACCTTAATCAGGATAGTACTGCATTTAATATTACTAGTAAAAGTGATTATTCGGGTGATGTAGAGGTGTCTTTGTTTAGCTTAAATGGGACATTAATGTAGAACGACAAGCAAAGTATTGACCCTTCAAATAACAGTTTTATTATGAGTGTTGATAGCAATGTGAGTAATGGTATTTATATATTAAGATTTACTGGCGATGGAATATCGCACAGCAGAAGGATTTTGCTGTACAGATAAAATTGCTACTAATAGTTTAAGCTATTTAATTATAGGTCAGTTTTAAGAGCTGACCTTTTTTTGTGCAGTAGGGATAGTAACGGCAGGGCTTGCTTTGAACGCTTATTTTTATAAGAACTGCGTAGGCGACCGCAGGAAGCCCACGCAAGGACTATATAAAAAAAGTGGGCAGAGTAAGAACTATAGTGAATAGCCCGTTAAACTGCCCTTATTTTGAAATTGTATTTTTTGTAATTGAGATATTATCGTTTAACCGCAATTTGCTTCACAAAGCGCTGTGTGCCCGATTCGATTGCAATAATATAATTACCACTAACAACTGCGTTGCTTAAACTGGCAGATAGGGTGTTGCTATTGCTCCGTTTGATGTTTTTCTGCATTACTGCTTCGCCCGACATGCTATAGAGTGAAACGTTAACGATGGGAGCAATGATCGACGCAAAAGTGATATTTAAATCGGTATTGCTAGGGTTAGGGTATACCCTGAATTTAAGGGTTTCATCGTTCCAAATGCTTGAATTACTTGTGGCCAACTCGGGGAAGGTGCGCTCCCAATTGGGCATGGCATTGCTATACCACTTGTTTTTTGTGTTTTGGTTGTGAAAAAACTGAGGCTCGGTATGGGTGCGAGTCCAGGCATAAGCTTCGTCCTTTATTTGATTGAGTACATCCGAATTGGTTCCGGCAAGGTTTCTATCTTCATGTAAATCGTTTTCAATATCGTACAGGAACCAAGTACCATTGCCGTAGGTTTTAGCTTTCCATTTGCCTTTTCTAACATGTATTTTATTGTTTGGCGATGTTATAGCCATGGCAAATAAAGGTTGATCGGGGCGGGCATCTTCATTCTGAATTACTTTACTATAGATGTCGATTCCGTCAATTACTTTTGCTTGATTGCTATTATCGGTAATTGAGTTGATATCAACACCTGCTGCGCTGGCGAAGGTTGGATATAAATCTAAACCAGAGACGGGGTGACGATAGACATCGGGAAAATCAGAAACCGATTTAGGCCATTTTACAAACATAGGTACTCTATGCCCACCTTCTTCAATATCTCCTTTATGCCCTCTAAGTGGGTAATTATTCCACGCCACTCGTTTGGGGTTTCCATATCCGCTCATGCCACCGTTATCGCTCATAAATACTATTATAGTATTATCTAGCTGGCCATTGTTTTCTAAAGTTTCAACCAATTTGCCAACTCCTCTATCAAGGGCATAAACCATTCCGGCTAAGGTTAGTCTGTCTTGTTCTTCACCATCATCAATGGTACCATTGTTATTGGCATCGTAGTTGAATGCATATTCGCCTCCATTATTCTTTGGTCGAGTGAGTGTTTCCATGTCTTCTTCCTTGGCATCTAATAAACTATGTGGGGCGTTATACGACATAAATAAATAGAACGGCGAATCATTGTTTTTTGCATCGTTTATAAAATGAACCGCTTTTGTTGTTAAAATATCGGTAATGTAATTTGAGCCTTCAATTTCACCATTAACAGGCTCTGGTGCCCAATTATTATTGTGCTTTAGTGGATCAGGATATTCCCAACTGGCTTCGGCCGTTGCTTTATTATTGTATTGATTTACGCTAATCCATTTATTAGTGAAATACTCGTGTCCGCCACCAAGAAAACCATAAAACTCATCAAAGCCACGCTGGTTTGGTTGGTAAGGTGTTTCTTCGCCAAGGTGCCATTTGCCTACTATACCAGTTGTGTAGCCTGCTTCTTGTAATACCTGACTAATAAATTTCTCGTTCAAGTCGATACCTTCTTTGCTGTAAGATGCTAAGTTAAACTGAGATCCTAAAGCATGAGGGTATCTACCTGTCATTAATCCTGCTCTACTTGGTCCGCAAAACGGATGAATGGCATAGGCCGATGTAAATTTTGTGCCTGCATTGGCTAATTTATCAAGGTTTGGCGAAGCTATATCTATAGGTCTGCCAGGATGCATTTGGGCATTAAAGCCCACATCGGAATAACCCATATCATCTGCAAGTATAAATAATATATTTGGTTTAGGCTCTTCAGCTTTCAGCATGCCAACAAAACAGAGAGTAAGTATACTTAGCAATAGTTTTATAGAATTCATATTGTTATAAAGTTTTATTTCTTGTGCACAAATCTATCCTCTTGCCAAATATCCGGTTTATTTCTCCATACAATATGCATAAATATCTGTCCATTTATATTGTTTACAGTGTTCAAGGTGCTAACTATCAAATAGCATTTATTGTGCGGATTTTCTATTGACTCTATGGCTTGCATGCTTTATATTGCATCAATTAAGTAGAGCTTTACCTAAATGTTTAATTTTACACACATTAAATATGATAAAGATAATACTATCTGCCACCCTTACCCTTTTAATGGCCTTTAATAGTTATTCTCAAGAATTTGAATTGGCGAGTACTTTAAGTAATACCACTATTGAATCTTCAGGATTAATACATATCAGCAATAGGCTTTTTACGCATAATGATTCTGGAGACAATCCTCATTTGTATGAAATAAGCAAAATTACAGGTGAGGTAGTTCGTACCATCACAATAAATGGTGCAAAACATATGGATTGGGAAGATATGTGCAGCGATGATACGCATGTGTTTATTGCAGATATGGGAAATAATGCTGGTAGCAGAACCGATTTACTTGTATACAAAATTCGAATAGAGGATTTACTTTCGAAGGAATCGGTAGATACTGAGGAAATTCATTTTTCGTATGCTGATCAGTTTGATTTTACTAGTACAGATAGAACAACAGAGTTTGATGCCGAGGCTATTGTTACCATAGAGGATAAACTCTATATCTTCACTAAAAATTGGACAAGCTATAGAACCAATATCTATGAGTTACCAAAGTCGCCAGGCACATACTCTATTAGTAGAATAAAAGAAATGGAAGTTGGAGGATTAATTACAGGAGGTGTGTACAATCAACATTCAAATTCTGTTTTATTGGTTGGTTATGAATTGATATTTGTATTTCTTTCACCATTTATGATAGAAATATCGGGTATTACCAATGGTAGTTTTGAGGGTGTTTATGTAACTAAGTCTGGTTTAAATGTACCAAGTGGCATGTCGCCGCAGATAGAGAGCGTTACCCATAATAATGTTAATGGGTATTATATAACAGCAGAAGAAAGCCCCTTTGGAGCTTCGGGTTTATATACACTAAGCAATGGTTTTGCTACTAATAATGCCTTTGTTACTAAAAAAGTTCGGGTTCGATATCCAACACGAACTCAAAGAAACCTTATCATTTCGTACCCCGAGCTTACCATAAATAGTATATACGGGGTGAATGGCTCACTCCTTATAAAAACAGAAGACCCTAAAATTATCACTGACCATTTGCAAAGGGGTATGTATATATTAAGAATTAGTGATACGAGTAATCAAATTCTTTTAACCAAGAAGTTCATAGTGCAGTAAAATGAGATAATGAAGCTTAGTATTTAACTCAGTTATTATTTAAAATAGACTATAGTAGAGTTCATGTTAAAATACCTCCCAAAGAGATGAAGCAATCTTCGGAAGGTATTAAAATCATAACGGTATCTAAAAACAATTAATCAGAGTCTATCCTTTTTTCTTCGCTTTATTTTCGGCTTTATCCTTCTTCTTGCTAGCTTTTACCTCATTATTATAGGTTTTGTATTCAGCCTTACTCATCAATTGCGATTGATCGTAGGTACGCAAAGTTGTTTTATGCTGCACATAAGGCAAGGGGGCAATGGCGAAAAACCAAGGTTGCGCCACCGCTCCAATGGTAATTGCAGCAGTACATAAAGCCTTTTGGTTTTGTCCCTTTTTATATCGTTTTGTCGAGTAATACCTTAAAGCATCATTATCTAAATCCGACACATCCATACCAACCCCGGTTTTAGTTAAAAAATGATGCGTGGCATCGTAAGTATCCATCGAGTGCACAGTCATGCTTTCAATGGCATCTACTTCAATATATTTAATTTCCTTATCCACCTTAATGGCAATTTGAGTGTCCGACGATTTTTTAGCTTTCAACGCAGAAGGTAACACTCTAATTACTTCCCCTTCTTGCATTTTCACCTCTAGTAAATCGGCTGAAGTTGGCACCGATATAGAGCTTGCGATACTCGCTGCTATTATTGCTACTGGCATAAGCTGTAATTTTAGTAAAGACTTTTTATCGCCTTATTGTTATACAACAAAACTAAACCATTGCGTAATAGTAAATTTGCAGAAAACAATCTATCGTTTACTCAAAACCGTATTTTAGGTATTTTTTAAGCATCTTATTTAGGGGCTTCCCTGCGGGGCGGGCTATCCACTATATCTTTGTTTCGCCATAATGGGCTCACAAAGGATGCCGTTTCTATCCCTAAGCCAATCTGCATAAATCAGTCCTTCGCCGGTATTTTTGTCCGTTTTCGCAATTCACCCCAAAAATTTCGCAACTCACAGATTTGCTGTTCCGCAATCATTTTTAGTGCACTACTTTAGCATTATCAAATAAAAATTTAAAACTTTACGATATGGAAAAGCAAGATCAAAACAGACAAAAAGTAGCAGGTGGTTTAATATTAATAATTGCAGGAGTTGCCTTATTATTGCGCAATAGCGGAATGGTTCCACCTCACATTAGTCATACCTTTTTCGGATGGCCATCCATTTTAATTCTCGTGGGAATATTCAACTTTGCAAAAGGCGCAGTAAAACCAGCCATCATGTTATTTCTAGTAGGCGGTTTTTTCATAACCTCACGTATGTTTCCGGCCTTTAACGTATTTCAGTTTTGGCCAGTATTACTAATAGTGGCCGGAATTGCCTTTTTCTTTGGTAACGATGGTGCAGGAATGGGAATGTTTAGCACCGGAAAGGTCAGTAATCAAGATTTGCTAAACGATGTATCTGTATTTGGCGGTAATAATAAGCGCATCCAATCCGATAGCTTTAAAGGCGGACAAATAGTATGTGTATTTGGTGGTAGCGAATTAATGCTGAACGAAAGCACTATTGCCCCCGAAGGCGCAAATATTGAGTTGGTAGCTATTTTTGGTGGAGCTAAAATTACAGTTCCTCGCGATTGGACCGTGCGTACCGAAGTGGTATCTATATTTGGTGCTTTCTCCGATAAACGTTATTCAGGTTCTGCAGAAGGGGTTAATCCTGATAAAGTGCTTACCATAAAAGGAGTTACTATATTTGGAGGTGGAGAGTTATTTACCAGCTAGTATAGTTATATATTACAGCGCTCTATTATTGTTATAACAGAAACCCCAAATCACATGCATCATCCTATATTTTCATATTCAAAAAACCTGAGCATATATATTGCAGTATGCTTGGGTATCATTCTCATCCACGTAGGTGTAGGGCATGGTTTTTACAACCTTCCGCTAAAGGTGGCTGTGGCCGATGCCTTGGTTTTTGATATGTTAATGGCTTTTATTGCTTTAAGCATCTGGTATCCTATTTACTATACAAATGCTAATAAATCACTAATCAATATCTTATTTCAGCATATATTGGCCGCCGCATTTTTATTGGCTATTTGGTTAATGTTGGCTCTGCAAATAGTGAAGTGGGTTGTCTCTGCCGATATGTATGCAATGGTTTATCAGCAATCTAATATTATCCAACGCATTGTGGTAGGAAGCCTTTTTATAGCCACTTATTTTCTGGTATTTCTGGCCATGAAATACTACGGCGATGTGCAAGAAAAAGCCCATCAGCACGAAGCTATGTTGCGTCAGTTGCGCGAGGCAGAACTAAAAGCACTCAAGGCACAAATTAATCCGCATTTCTTATTCAATGGCTTAAACAGCATTAGTGCGCTTACCGTTACTGATGCCGAAGCAGCACGAGATATGATTCATAAGTTATCCGATTTTATGCGTTATGCTCTTAAAAAGAACGAACAAACCCTATTGCTATTCAGCGATGAGTTAGATAATATGAAGCGTTATCTCGATATTGAGAAAATCAGATTTGGCGATCGCTTGCAATGCGAATTTACAATTAACGATGCTACCACGAAAATGCAAATACCCGTTTTGTTACTTCAGCCCTTGGTTGAAAATGCCATAAAACATGGCGTTTACGAGAGTATTGAAACCGTTACTATTGCTATTAGCAGTGAGGTTGAAGATGGGAAATTGCACATTGTTATTCAAAATAATTTTGATCCCGACGGTACACCCCAAAAAGGCGAGGGGGTAGGCTTGCGAAATATTAGTAATCGAATAAGGGTTTTGTATGGCGATGAGGCGTCCTTTGAAACCCATCGTACAGAGAATACCTTTAGGGTTTCGCTTGTAATTCCTCAGCACATCAACAAAACACTATAAACAGAAGCTATTAAAACCCAGAAGGACTAATTAATTCCTATATCTTGATACTTGATACTTGATACTTGATACTCATGAAACATACATACACTACTTTAATTATTGATGATGAGGTACCTGCACGTGCGCTTATAAAAAGTTATTTAGAAAAGTGGACACAGCTGAAGTTTGTTGGTGAGTGTGCCAATGGTTTTGAAGCCTTAAAAGCCATTAAAGAGCACAAACCCGATCTTATATTTTTAGATATTCAGATGCCTAAAGTTACGGGACTAGAGTTACTCGAAGTGCTCAATGAGGCTCCCCAGGTTATTTTTACTACGGCATACGATCAGTATGCACTCAAAGCCTTTGAGCTAAATGCGGTTGATTATTTATTAAAGCCTTTTTCGGTGCAGCGCTTCGATGAGGCAGTAAATAAAGTGCTGGCTCAGTTACACGGAGGAATTGCAGCCACTAATTTGCCATCGCCATCCGATATAAAAGAAGATGCCCTGCTCGATCGTATTGTGGTAAAAAAAGGAACCAACCTAAGCGTGTTGTCGCTTGATAAAGTATTGTATATAGAGGCACAGACTGATTTTGTGAGTATACATACCCAAGAGGAGCGTTTTCTGAAATCGAAAACCATGGCTTACTTTGAGGCGCATTTACCATCAAATAATTTCATCAGAATTCATCGCAGTTATATTGTAAATACCAATGCCATTAAAGGATTAGAGCCCTACGATAAGGATACCTATTTGGCCATTATTTCGCCCGATGTTAAACTGAAAGTTAGTCGTACGGGTTATAAACGCTTGCGCGAGATGCTAAATTTTTAGTTTATCTGACAAAGAGTCACTTTTCACCATCATACCTAAACTTTTCACCACCATACCTTGCCTTTTTATGACAAAGAGTCGCTTTTTGATGCCGTACCTCAACTTTGTAAGATCATACCTTGCCTTTGCAGCTCTAAAAGTGCAAATATGTGATAAAGGCTTATAACTTCTATTTTAGAAAAAAGCTTTGAGCCCTTCCCAACTAACCTGAAATCATTTTTATCTGCCATCCTGCAATTTATTTATGCCTTTGAATGAAATACAATCGATCAATGATGATAAATATAAGAAATTGGATATTATATTTGTAAAAAAGCACGCGTTATGCCATATAAAGAACCTACAATAGAAAAATTATATTACACCATTGGCGAGGTTGCCGAAATGTTTGAAGTAAAAACTTCTTTAATCCGCTTTTGGGAAAAAAGTTTCGATATCATAAAGCCTCATAAAAACAAAAAGGGCAATCGCCTTTTTACACCTGCCGATGTTCAAAATTTTCATTTAATCTTTCACTTGGTAAAGGAAAAGGGCATGACTTTGAAGGGCGCACAAAAGAAGATGGAAGACAATCGCGAAGACACCATCAATAATTTCGAAGTAGTTTCTAAGCTTAAAGATATTAAAGCAATGCTACTAGAGGTAAGAGAAGATTTGGAAGACAGATAATAAAGAAGTCCAAATCTAAACGAGTACTTAAAGTTATTAGTCAAGGATGGAGTTGTTTAGCTTAAGATAGCTTCATTACAGACTTATAACTATACACAAACAAACTACTAAATATGCAAGTTAAAGATATAATAAAGGAGTTGGAGCTATTTGCCCCTCCTTCATTTCAGGAGAGTTATGATAATGCGGGTTTAATTGTTGGCAATAGCAACGATGCTGTATCTGCCGCATTAATCAGTTTAGATATTACAGAGGAAGTAGTTCAGGAAGCGATTGATAGAAAGTGCGATCTAATTATCTCGCATCATCCCATTATAATGGGAGGAATAAAACGCTTAAATGGCAATAACTATGTGGAGCGATCGGTAATAAAAGCCATTAAAAATAATATCGCCATTTATGCCTGCCATACCAATGCTGATAGCGTTAAAACAGGCGTTAATGGTATGATAAGCAAAAAAATTGGTCTGCAAAATTGTAAAATACTCGATCCTAAAAAGAATAGTCTGCTTAAACTGGTAACTTATGCACCAAAGGCTAATGCCGATGCGGTGCGCGAGGCTATTTTTAGTGCAGGAGCAGGTAATATTGGTAATTACGACTCATGTAGCTTTAATACAGAAGGAACAGGTACGTTTAAGGCTAATGCCGATGCCAATCCTCATGTTGGTAATCTTGGCGAACTTCACCAAGAAGAGGAGATAAGAATAGAAACAGTAGTTCCTGCTTATTTAAAGAACAAGGTTGTAAGTGCGCTTTTAAAATCGCATCCATACGAAGAGGTTGCTTTCGATTTATTTCCTTTAGAAAATGTATGGAATGAGGTAGGTTCAGGTATGATTGGTGAATTACCAGAAGCCGAATCAGAATTAGATTTCTTAAAAAGAATAAAAAAAATATTTAATGTAGGATGCATAAAATATACCTCATTACTTAATAAACCAGTTAAAAAAGTAGCGCTTTGTGGTGGAGCGGGAAGCTTCCTTGTCAATAAAGCCAAGGCTTTGGGTGCTGATGTGTTTATTAGTGGCGACTTTAAATATCATCAATATTTTGATGCTGAAAATCAGCTAGTAATAGCAGATATTGGACATTTTGAGAGCGAACAGTTTACTAAAGAACTTTTTTATGAGTTACTTACAAAAAAAATCCCTAATTTTGCGGTCTGTTTATCGAACGTAAATACAAATCCAATAAAATATTTGTAGCTAATGGCAAAAACAAATAAAAACGCTGAAATGTCAGTAGAGGAAAAGTTAAAGGCATTATATGACTTACAGAAAGTGGCCACTGAGATGGATAAAATCAGAACACTTAGAGGTGAGTTACCACTTGAAGTTCAGGATTTGGAAGACGAACTCGAAGGATTAGAGACTCGTATTTCAAACTTTGATGCAGACATTAAAAGCTTAAATGACTCAATTTCTGCTAAAAAGAATGAAATTAAGGAATCAGGCGTATTAATTAAAAAATACGAAGCGCAACAATCTAATGTGCGTAACAACCGTGAGTTTGATTCTTTATCTAAAGAAATTGAGTTTCAAACTCTTGAAATTGAGTTATCAGAGAAGCGTATTAAAGAGTTTACTGGTGAGTTAAACAATAAAAAGGATGCTTTAGATGCTTCTAAACAACTTTTTGAAGATCGTAAAGAAGATTTAGCTGCTAAAAAGAAAGAGCTTACAGAAATTGTTGGCGAAACTCAAGTTGACGAGGAGAAGATGGTTGATAAAATCGCTCAAATCGAATCAACAATTGATGAGCGTTTACTAATCGCTTTTAAGCGTATCAGATCAAATGCAATTAATGGTTTAGCGGTGGTTACTGTTCAGCGTGATGCATGTGGTGGTTGTTTTAACAAAATTCCACCTCAACGTCAGTTAGACATTAAATCTCGTAAAAAAGTAATTGTTTGTGAGTACTGTGGTAGAATCTTAGTGGATGATGATATCGAGGGTCCAAACACAATGGAATAGTTCTAATTAGAATTATATATTAAAGCTGCTTTCTTTTTGAAAGCAGCTTTTTTATTTTTAGAGCATGGTAAAGAAAATAGCATTTGTTTATTTGATGTTTATTGCATTGAGCTGTAATTATGCCCTGGCGGAGGGTAAGATAATGCATTTCAACCTGGGTCTAAACCAAATCATAAACCTACAATTTGATTCAGCAAGATATACCATCAGTAAAATTGATAATAATGCCGAACGGCTCTTTTTAAATCATTATTCTGCATTTTTTGCCATTTTAGTAAATAAGGATGCGGTTGCAAATGCCAATTATTCTAAAAAGGTATCTCAAACTTTAAAAGGATTGCAAGAGGCGGATGACCATCCGAATAAAATGGCATTTATATCAGAGGTGTATTTTCAAAAAAGTTTAATTCAATATCAGAATAACAATTTATTTTCTGCTCTATCGTCATTCTCTAATGCCTATTCGTATTACAAGAAAAGCGAGTCGGGGCATCCTGGTTTACGAGCCAATAAAAAACTAAATGCACTTTATAATTTGCTGTTTAGTAATCTGCCAAAAATGCACTCTAATGTAGCTTCGTGGTTTGGAATGTCAGGCAGCCAAGAATTGGGGTTCAAGTTACTTAATGAATATTTGCAGGATGTTAAAGCAGAAGATGGTTTACACAGCGAGGCTTTACTCTTTAATGTATATTCCTTATTAAAATTTAACGTTGAGGATGATCAGATTACTCAATTTTTTGAAGAACATGGAAAAACTCTAACATCCCCATTCTTACAGGCCATAACTTTACAATGTGCCTTTAAAATTAGGCAACCTGATTTGTTTAATGCTTATGTCTCAAATTCCGATTCTCAGTTTTGGATGTTACGCTATTTAAATGCTAAAAACAAATTGTTGCATAATGATGCTAGAGGTATAAAAGAGATGACAGCCTATTTGGCCTCTAACACTTTCAAGGATTATAAAGCAGATGGATATAATTTGCTGAGTTGGTATTATGCTATTAATTCTGATACAGCTGCTTATTGGCATTGCCAAAAGGCTTTATTGCAATTGGAAGAATATCCCACATCTGAGGATAAAAAGGCCAAGTATGAGGCGGAATTACATCAATATCCTAATGAATGTATTTTGCTAGGGAGGATGTTATTTGATGCCGGTTACTTTAAGCAGGCTATTGTAAACTTCGACTCAGGGAAGTTGAGTGTTAAGAAAAGTGACTTATTAGAGTTTTATTATAGGTACGCACGGGCATTAGAATATTTAGGTAGAACGAATGAAGCATTAATCTATTACGAAAAAGCAATTGGCTTATCTGCGGATGATAAACGCTATTTTGGACCTTATGCTGCGTTTTACTCAGCCCAAATTTATGATAGAAAGAATGATAGAAAGAATGCTCTTCAATATTATAAGTTGGGTAATGATCTAAATAATGGAGAATACAAAAATGCCATATCTACAAAAATAGATATGGCACTGAGTAAATTATAACTTATCTTGGTTTTTACCAGCTTCCGCCAGCTCCACCTCCGCCAAAACTTCCACCACCAAAGCCGCCAAAACCGCCGCTTCCTGATGAGAAATTGCCAAAGCTACCTCCATGACTTCGAGAAGAACCACCCATCATGCTCATCATAAGCCAAAATGGTAGACTACTTCCTCGGCCACCCATATTGTTTTTATCGTGTTTTGATCCTCTACTGATAAATGAAACCAATACAAAAATCACCACAATCCCGATAATGCCAGAAAAAGGACTGCCCTCATGCTTTGCAGTATATTCATCAGCAGTATATTCGCCGCGTGTTATATCAGCAATTACTTGTACCCCTGATGCGATACCTCCAAAATAATCGTTTTGTTTAAAACGAGGGATCATATCATTTTCAACAATTTGCTTGGCAATCGCATCAGGTACCACTCCTTCAAGGCCATAACCTGTAGCAATAAAAGCTTCTCCGTTAGAAGTTCTGGTTTTAGGCTTCACCATAACTACAATACCATTGTTTTTACCAGCTTGACCAACTCCCCATTTATCTCCTAGTTTAAAGGTGAAATCAGCTTTGTCGGTTCCGCCCAAATCAGGGGTAGTAACCACAACAACTTGCGTTGATGTTTCTTTGGCAAATTGTACCAAGTAATTTTCTAATTGCGATACCTGTTGTTGGTTTAAAATACCTGCCAAGTCATTCACTAATCGTGGAGGATTAGGCTTACTTGGTATATCCTGTGCCATTACAGAAATGCTTAATAAAAGCATAACAGCAACTACACCTAGTTTAGAAAATACATTACTGGCCCTAAAAACCATAGGAGTACTATTTTTATTATTCTTCATAAGTTCAATAATTATTTTCCAAACGAAATCTCATCTGAAAGTTCGTTTACATCATCAGATTGGTATGGAAAGTGTGCTTTTAGTTGTTCGCCGCTTAACTTAATACCCTCTGATAGTCCCTTGGCAAATTCACCTTGCTTAAAATAGTTAAGCATAGTTTCTTTATCTTTCTCCCAAAAATTAGCATCTACCTTTTGGTTTATTCCTGCATCACCTAATATTGCGAATTTATGATCCTCATAAGCTAAATAAAACAATACACCATTACGGAGTTCAGTTTTGTGCATTTGTAGTTTTTCAAACCAATAGGCAGCCCTATCCATAACATCTTCTTCACATTTGCTATCTATATGCACTCGTATTTCGCCCGATGTATTTAATTCAGCCTCTTTAATAGCATCAACTATTAGCTTTCGTTCGTCCTTGTTAAAAAAGTCTTTTGCCATCTTAAAATTCTACTTTTGGTGCTTGATTACTACCTTCATCTGCCTTAAAATAAGGTTTCTTTTCAAAGTCAAACCAGCTAGCATAAATGGCACGAGGGAATTTCTTAATATAGGTATTGTAAGCACGCGTAGCCTCATTAAAATTACGACGCTCAACAGCAATTCTATTTTCAGTACCTTCTAATTGAGCTTGTAAATCTCTAAAATTCTCGTTTGCCTTTAGGTCAGGATATTTTTCAACCACAACCATTAAACGTGATAGGGCGCTACTTAAGCCTTGTTGTGCTTGTTGAAATTGTGCAATTTTATCTTCGGTTAAGCCATCAGCATTTACGTTAATCCCTGTTGCTTTTGATCGAGCCTCAACAACGCCTTGCAAGGTTTCTTTTTCGTGGGCTGCATATCCTTTTACTACATTTACTAAATTAGGAATTAGATCCGCTCTTCTTTGATATACATTTTCTACCTGTGACCATTTAGCATCAACATTTTCACCTAACTCTACCATTGAGTTGTATCCGCACGATGTTAGAAATGGAACCATTAATAATGCCCAAATCATCTTCTTTAAATTCTTCATAGTTACTATACTTATTTTTTAGTTGATCCTATTTATCCAAAGTAATGGATAAAATATATAATATTCAATTTATAGCCTTGATGTATCAAATATCAGTCCATTGACAATTTGTCAGATACGACAATAAGTTATGCTTATGAGAATGTTTTACTCTAACATAACAACGTACGCTATTTCCATTTTTTTGAAGTTTTTCTCAGATTAATTTAATATTAACTATTTGTATAATAGTAATATATTTTTAATTTTATAATTAACATAAATATTACCGTGTGATAAAGTTGTGTTGCAGAACTCATATTATATTTACTACCATAATTTAACTTTATATCAAAAAAATGAAACAACTTTTACTTTTTACTACAGTATTTCTTATCTGTACATTCAATTATGCCCAAAATTTAGTGCCTAATGGTAATTTTGAATCGTGGGAGGACGTAAATACACCTTCAGATTTTTCAACTATTCAAAATGTCGAACAAGAGAGTGTTATTGTGCACTCGGGTAATTTCAGTGCGAAACATACCGGTGGAACAAAAAAAATAGCTGTAAATGTTCCAATAGAAGCAGGAAAAACATATAGAATATCAATGTGGTATTATGTTGATACAGAAAAAGGCGATGGTAGTGACGCACGCATTTGGTCATATTGGAAATCTAGTTCTAATAATGTTGATGATAATGTTGATGAATTAAGAGGGCCTAATAATGGTTTTTTTGAGTCTAAAGCTGAGTGGTCGCAGTATGAAGTTGAATTAACAGCTCCAGCTACTGTTGATGGTTTGAATTTTGAATTGAGGACCTATTCTGGGGCAGTGGTTTATTATGATAATTTAGAGGTTGAAGAAACAGTAAGTAGTGCAGCCATAGCACCTGAGTTCTCTCACTTAGATGAATATTTTTCAGAATCATTTGATCTAGAACTCACCTCTAAAACAGAAGGAGCAAGTATCTATTATACTATTGACGGATCTGAGCCAGATGAAACTTCTATGGAATACGCTTCACCTATATTTATTGATGAAAGTACAATTGTAAAGGCTATTGCTGTTGCAAGTGGTTATGACAATAGTAATGTAGTAACTCAAGAATTCACAAAATACATTGCTAAGGATGGGTCTTTCACTAGGATATCATCAGTTGATGATTTAGAAGAAGGGAAATATTTACTTGGTTACAATGGTAATTTCATGCTCAATGAAGCAGCAAGCGCATATATATATCGATTTATTGAAACTAATGATGTAGAAGCCACCACAATTGAACGCCCAAACCAAAGTGTTGTTTGGTCTTTAATTAAAGCAGGCCAAAATTGGCTAATTTATAATGAAACAGAGATGAAATATGTTTCTTATACTGGGGATGGTAATGCTGCTTATTTAGTAGATGCTGCTAATAGTTCAGAAGAGTGGGTTATTACTGAAGAAGATGGAGTGTTTATTGTTAAGAATGCAGATGTTGAAAGATATTTACGTTATAACCCAAGTAGCCCTAGGTTTTCTTGTTATCCATCAGGACAACAAGCTCTTCAATTATTTAAGCTTGATAGATCAACAAATGTTGAATCACCTTCTGATTATGGAGTTTCAGTTTATCCAAACCCATTTAGTTCTCAACTAACAGTTTCAAGTAATAGGACTATTGCAAGTGTTGAGTTATTGAATACTGTAGGTCAAATTGTAAATAAAGTTATTGTAACAGGCGATAAAGTTGTTATGAATACTAGCTCATTGAGCATTGGAGTTTACCTTTTGAAAGTGAATTATAGCAATGGTAGTAACTCTGTTAAGAAGGTTGTCAAGCAGTAACTTGCTAGCAGGTTGTAGCTTATAAAATAAAAAAAATCACAGCGAATATACTTTTCCCGAAGCCTTTAAAGCACTTGTTTTAACACTTGTTTTATTGATTTCGGGATTCCCATAATAGTAAGTATTCCCCGTAGAGTAGATAGTAACGTTTAATCGTTCCATCGCATTTACATTGCAATCACCATAGGATCGATGAATAATACCAACCACTGCTGCCTCTAACTCGTTAGCTAATATATTTGTTGCACCCTCACAAACAATGCTCAACTCACTTAAACGACCCTTTAGTTGATGGTTACCAATGTGTTCAGATCCATATAGCTTGAGTTTTAATTTATTGGCATTTATTAAAATATCAGAATTCGATTGAGACCCTCTTCCGTTAAAAGTTATGTCTAAATCGTTAACTATAATTGTATCACGTGAGAATATACTTACGATGCTATTTACTTCTATAAAATTTAGTTTCGAGGCAGGAATGTAGATAGTAGGTCTGTTTTTGTGTTGTATGTAGTTCGCTTTATCATGATCTAATGTAAGCACCTTATCTTGTATTTTATATTTAAAATCTTCAATTAGGTGTGTCTGACCTTCTATTTTTATAGAGGAATCAGCAGTGTTTGTTAGCTCAATAAGGTACGGACATTCGATAATTAGCTTATTGAATTCACCGACTTTCAAGTTTTAATTAGTTACCTCGGTTTCTTTGTTAAGCTAGGCGAAGTATTCGCACGACATAAGTAATGGAATAAGAACTATTAGAAGAATAATCTTTATTATAGCATAAAAATCCACGTCCTTTGGGCGTGGATTTTTTACTGTGATTGATATTATTCAGGAGAATGTTCGTCAAACTCCATAATCAAAGGATTTTTCATCATTCGTTCCTCAACCTTCTCAAATTTGTCGGTCCATTTATTTGCAAAAAATAAGAATTGCGACTTTTCAATACCATCTGCAATACGATAAATAACAGGATGGTGTAGGTGCGGGCTTAGCATTTCAGCATCATCAACCGCAAAAATCTTCACTTTAGTCATTGGTATCCCTTGTACTGATAGTAACTCACCAATACGTTTTGGAGTTCCAATAACAACATCAACACCTTCGTAGATCATATCTTTTTGGTATTGCATTATTCCTTCATCAAAAACAATAAAAGAACGTAATTTGGTTTGTTTGCTTAGCAAGTCAAACTGTTCTTCTACAGCAAATGCTTTGGCTTTTGATTCAACCATAATTATGGCTCTTGGAGCCTCCTCAAAAGGTTTTTTTAATTGTTGAATAATAGAAATAATAATAGCAGTTGTTTTACCGCTACCTTCAGGAGCAATTACAAACATATCTGCTCCTGATTTAATTTTAGGGATACATACTGTCTGTACCTCACGAGGTTCTTTATCGTACTCGTGATTTATAAGTTCCGAAGCTAATTCAGGTATTAATTTCTTTAATTTCATTAATGTTGTTTTATGTTCAAACCTGACTAATTAAATAAAGTCAGTTTTGAGTTTTTGCTCTTGCCGTACCTGATTTAAAAGGTCGCGGGAGTTTTGTTTCAATTCGTTCTTCACAATAATAGCAGATGTAAATTTCACACCCTGTACAAGCAAAACAATTACTACAGGCCCTTTTTAAGTCATCTTTTTGAAAGGATGCCTTACACGAGGGGCAGTATATTTTTTCAGACTGGTTACTCATTAATCTATAATTGTGGTGCAAAAGTAATTAAATTAAACAAAGTTTTTACTGTTTGTAATTGCAGAAACAATATATAGGGCTTTAGTTAGTTTCTTATTATATTGGCAATCGATTATTTAATAAAAACAAGATAGGATGAAGAAACTTATAATTGCAGTATTATGCATTTTACCACTAGGATTATTTGCACAAATAAATGCAACTACTGAGGATGGGAAGAAAGTGTTACTCTACGAAAATGGTACATGGATTTTAGCTGACACAACAAGTTTTTCAGAAACAGTGCAGGCGGGTGCAGGCGGAGTATATGAGCTGGACGCCAATGTAAATAAAGAATCAAACATGGGGGAATTGCTCTATGAGGTTAGTCCTCGTTTAGAGAAGTATTTTGGCCCTATAAAAGGTAAGGTAAAAGCTAGCAGTAAAGTGATTGCGCAAAATGGTAAAGTAAAAGTATTTTTCCAGTTTGAATATACTTTACCTGATGCAAACCGTTATTATGGCCGAGTTCAGTCGGGTACTATTATAAAATTATATAACAAAAAGGATGAAGAAATAGAGTTAAGTTTAACTGATGATATAAAGTTTGAGGTACTTGAAAAATATAACTTTTCATTTTATACAGTGAGCGCATGGTTAACACCAGAACAAGCTCAAGATTTATTTGAAACGCCAGTTGAATATTTAGAGGTACATTGGAAAAAAGGTGCTGAGAAATATAAAGTAGGTAACGAGTTCTTAATTATGAATGGTTTAAAAGAACTTAAGAAATAGTGTTTTTTGACTGAAATTCACCATTGCTTCAAGTAATGGTTACAGCCTGCTACTAAAAGAAAAGCATCAAGTGGAAGTTTATTTCACTTGATGCTTTTTATAATTGTGAGAAATATCTTAATCATGTTGCCTTAAAGCATCCATAATTTTTTCTTCTTTTGTTGTTTCTCCTTCAGAGATGTTTATGGCAGTTTCAATTAATGCCAAGTGTGAATAGGCTTGTGGGAAATTACCCAACTGTTGTTTCGTTTCAAAATCTAAATCTTCACTAAATAACCCCAAATGGTTATTATAAGTCAATAGTTTTTCAAATCGCTCCAGGGCAGCTTCCTTTTCACCAATCTTATATAATGCATTTACTAACCAAAAAGTACAAATTGTAAAACTTGATTTTGGTAATCCGAAGTCGTCTTGATTGATATAACGATACATTAAACCTTCGTGCTCCAATTCTTTCTGAATTCCTAAAACAGTAGTTCTGTACCTTTCGTCTGTTGGTTTTGAAAAGCCATAACTTTCCATTAATAAAACAGAGGCATCTAAGGCATCATCGCCATAAGCTTGCGTGTACGATTGTTTTTCCTCGCACCATGCATTCTCTTCGATATCTCTTCGGATTTCATCTTCAAGTTTCTTCCACTTTTTCTTATAAGTATCTTGCTTTAACAAGCCAGCAATCTTCATGGCTCTATCAATAGCAACCCAACATAATACTTTACTAAATGTAAAATGCTTGCCTTCGTTGCGGATTTCCCAAATACCCTTATCGGGTTTATGCCAATTGGCTTCTACCATTTTCACAACATTCCTTACAACAGTCCATAGGTCTTCACTATATCCTAGCGAAGCTGAAAACATTGAAAAGTGTTGGTAAATGGCATCCATTAAAATACCATAGATGTCGTTTTGTTTTTGCTTATAAGCAGCATTACCAACACGTACTGGTTTTGAATCGGCATAGCCAGATAAGTGTGGAAGTTCATATTCAGATAAACGTTTTTCGCCGCTGATTCCATACATTATCTGCATTTGTTCGTCCTTTTCAGGTAACACATCTAATATAAATCGCAGGTAATTTTCAGCAACAGTATGATGGCCAATTTGAGTTAATATTTTAACCACCATCGAACCATCTCTAATCCAACAGAAACGATAATCCCAATTACGCACTTCACCAATAGTTTCGGGTAACGAAGTAGTAAGTGCTGCTAAAACAGCCCCAGTCTTTTCGTAACTTAATAGCTTAAGTGTTAATGCACTTCGGTTTATTTCATCATTAAATCTCTTAAAGGTAGTGGTGCGCTCCGACCAGTTTAACCAATATACTTTGGTGCGTTGCAGTTTAAGATGGGTTCTGTGAATATCTTGGTTTAAAAGTTTTTGATTGTAACTGACTAAGAAAAACTTATTCTTCTCAAGCGTAATTGTTTTCTTATTAAGGATTGAAGAAAACTCAAAATCAGTATATAAATACAAGGAGTCATAAGGCCCTTCTGTGGTGTAGGCTTTTATATAATTTTTGTGCTCCTCAAGTTCTGTATTATGAGCCGCATACTCTAGTTTAGGATCGTAGTTAATCGTAAAACTTGGCTTACCACTAATAAGTTTAAAATAGCGCACAATATCAGGTGGCGAATAATAGTCGCCCTTTTCGTTGAGATAGCGAGGCATAAAGTCAATTACCTCAAAAACACCATCTTCACAATTAAAAGTTGTTCTTAATAAATTTGTACGTTCAATATACTCTTGTTGTATATTAATAAGCTTGTTGGCTTCAATAGAAATAGCGCCACCTTTCTTAGTATCAAGCAATTTGCCAAATACCGATGGGGCGTCAAATTTAGGCAAACATAACCAATCAATACTTCCTTTCTCGGAAACCAGAGCCGCTGACTTACAATTTCCGATAATACCGTAATTAAGATTTTCCATATTTTCAATTTTATTGGTTAGTTTTGTATCACACCCTAAAAAAAGGGGATATATTCTTAAAAACAAAAATAAATGCGTTAACATATGCAAAAAATTCACATTGTATCAAACAGACTCCCATTTAGTATAAAGGAAGAAGACGAAAAAACAACACTTGAAGCGAGTGTGGGTGGTTTAGCCACAGGTATGAAGTCTATTTATAAAGAATACGGTGGAACATGGATTGGATGGCCAGGTGTTGACAGCGATTCCTTAAGTGCAGAAAAGGAAAGCGAAATTGATGCTTTATTCAAACGCGAGAAATGTGCTTCGGTACATTTAAATGCTGAAGATATTGAGCTATTTTATGAGGGTTTTAGTAACAGAACTATTTGGCCTTTATTTCATTATTTTACGCAATATGCCGATTTTAACCAGGAAGCTTGGGATAAGTATGTAGAAGTGAATCAAAAATTCGCTGATGCTGCTCTTGAGACTGTTGAGGATGGCGATGCCGTATGGGTGCACGATTATCAGTTACTATTAGTACCAGAGATGATAAAATCAAAGAAACCCAATGTAACCGTTGGTTTCTTTTTACATATTCCATTTCCTTCGTTTGAGGTATTCCGAATTTTACCTTGGCGTAAGGAAATTATTCAGGGTATGCTTGGTGCCGATTTAATTGGTTTTCATACCTATGATTATGAACGACATTTCTTTAGTTGTGTTCGTCGATTATTTGGATACGAAATTTCATTTAATCAAATTCATATTGATGATAGAATTATTATCGCCGACTCATTCCCAATGGGAATTGATTACGATAAATTTGTGAAGTCGGCGCAGGCCGTTGCAATGAAAGGTGTAAGTGAGAAATCAGAGCTACACCAAGAGCTTGATAAGTATTTTTTAGCATCGCCTGACCGAAAACTTATCTTATCTATTGATAGATTAGATTATACTAAAGGTATACCTAACCGATTGAAGGCCTTTGCTCGTTTCCTTGAGAAGTATCCTGAGTTCAGACAAAAAGTAACCTTAATTATGCTTGCCGTTCCTTCGCGCGATCAGGTAGATCATTACCAGTTGCTAAAGAAAGAGGTTGATGAACTTGTAGGACAAATTAACGGAGATTATGGTAGTATAAACTACACACCTATTTGGTATTTCTATCGATCTATGCCATTCGATAACCTCATAGAGCTTTATAGTTCATGTGATGTGGCTCTAATTACACCCGTTAGGGATGGTATGAATTTGGTTGCTAAAGAATATGTAGCTTCTCGTATAAATAATACAGGAGTTCTTATTTTGAGCGAAATGGCTGGTGTTGCAAAAGAAATGGGAGAGGCTTTAATCATTAACCCAGTTGATGATGAAAATATGGCTGATAGTATCCATCAAGCATTAACAATGCCAATTGAAGAGCAAAAGTCGCGTACTGCATTTATGAAAGAGCGTATACAACGTTACGATGTATTTAAGTGGGCCAGTGAGTTTATAAAATCATTAAAGAAAGCAGAAGCCAAGCAATCAGATTTTCTTGCCAAGATGATTACACCAAGCATTGAAAAAACGATGCTGGATAAATATAATAAGGCGGAGAAGCGTGCCATTTTCTTAGATTACGATGGAACCTTAACTTCGTTTAAAAAGAACCCGCAAGATGCGATGCCGAATGAAGAGTTGCACAATATCATTAAAAACTTAACCGATAACGAAAAGAATATAGTTACCATTATCAGTGGTAGAGATAGATATACGCTTGAAAAATGGTTTACAGGGCATAGAGTTAATTTGATTTGTGAACATGGCGTTTGGATGAAGGTTGTAGATGGTACTTGGGAAATGCTGAGTACTGTAAATAACAATTGGATGCCAAATGTACGACCTACTATGGAGAACTTTGTAGATAGAACACCAGGTAGTTTTATTGAAGAGAAAAATTACTCGCTTGTGTGGCATTTCCGTAAGTCAGAACCTGAACAAGGAGAGCTTAGAGCTAACGAACTGAAGGATGAATTAAATACGCACCTCTCAAATCATAATCTTGAGATAATGGAAGGTAATAAGGTTATTGAGGTGAAAAGTGGAGGTATTAATAAAGGTATCGCAGCATTGCAGTTCCTTAATAATGAGCCTTACGATTATATTATGGCTTTGGGCGATGATTGGACTGATGAGTTTATGTTCCGCGAGTTACCTGAAGAAGCCTATACTATTAAGGTGGGCCTAACGCATACAAAGGCTTCTTATAAGGTTGAGTCAGTAGCTGCTGTTCGCGCTTTATTGAGTAAGATGTAAAAAGTAAGATCATATATTATTCAAAGGTCGTTCTATTATTAGGGCGACCTTTTTTTATTCGTTAATTATTTGTTAATTGATTGTGAAAAATTGTAACTAAATATGAATACTCGCAGTATAGGTAGTGTTAATACGCACTGCATCATATCAGCCTCATATTCATTTAAATTTCATCTTAATGAAGAAGTACACGTTTTTAATCACACGCGAATATTCTGTTAGAAATCGATTGATAGTCAGTTTCTCTTTAATGGTATTTTTGTCAGTAATTATTGGGTTTATTGGTATATCAGGATTGAAAAAATCAAGAGGTCTGGTTGATGCAAAGAATGAGCTTGTGAACATTGAGAAGGAATTGCTGAGTGCTCGATTACAAGTAATGTATTTTAGTAATTATAAAGATACATCTCGAATAACGGATATAACTAATCAGTTAAACTATAACATTGAAAGACTAGAAACTGCTAAACACAATCCTTATTTTACTGATGCAAATATTGATTCATTATTATTGCAAGTAGTTAATTTTAGAGATGGTTTTACATCCTATGCTAATATTGAAATTGAGAAAATAGAATTAATAAAAGAATGGACTAATCAGGGGGATGTTGTTAGTAATCAAATTGGTTTATCCTCTGAAAAGATAAGGGAAAGGAAGACATTAAATTATGTAACTACGCTAACCAGCCAATTAAAAGTAATCTGTTCAGGTTTCTACTCTTCACCTATCGATGTTGATGGCTCAATAAACGAAAAACTTGCTAATAGAGTCAAAGGTAGATATGAGAAAGCATTTACAAGTTTAAATAAAGTTGCCACAAATAATAAAGCCTACGCAAAAGAAGTAAATAAGGTTATAGATGAATACTTAAAATATCAGAATCTATTTAGTAAATATCTTACCCTAAATGAGAATCAAAGTTATTCTCAGAAAAAAATGAATGGAGCAGCTTGGTTGGTAGGTACCATTAGTTGGGAGATAGCGCAAGCAGCCGGACATGAAGAGTATTTAATAATGCGATCAGTTAACAGCAACATAATCGTGTTTTTAGTGCTATCTCTTATTTTTGGAGTACTTATAAGCAGAACTACAATAATAAATATATTAAAACCACTACGTAAAGGTCTTGATTTTGCAAAAGGATTAGCAAATGGGCAGTTATATCATGAAATAGAATTAGAAGGTAAAGATGAAATAAATGACTTGATGATTTCTTTATCAGAGATGAAAATGAAATTAAGAGAAGTGGTTACTGAGATTACCGATAATGCAGAATCATTGGCCAACTCAAGCACGCAATTATCAAAAACAACTGTTGATTTAACTTCAGGGGCTAATATTCAAGCTTCAGCAATTGAAGAGGTTTCTTCTACCATGGAAGAAATAATGTCGAATATTGAGCAAAACTATTCAAATGCAAATAGTAGTGAATTAAAGGCAACAGAAGTGCATTCTAAAGTTCTGGCCACCACAAAAGAGTCGGACAGTGCAGCAACTGCAAATGTTGAAATTAGTAAGAAAATTGCCATCATTAACGAGATTGCTAGGAGTACAAATATATTGGCCTTAAATGCGGCTGTTGAGGCAGCACGAGCGGGTGAGCATGGCAAGGGTTTTGCTGTGGTAGCAGCCGAAGTGCGTAAATTAGCTGAAAGAAGTCAGAGTGCTGCTGTTGAAATTATAAAGTTAGCGAAAGAGGGAGGTGAGTTATCCTTAAGCTCTAACGTGAAGTTAAACGAAGCCATTCCGTTTATTGAGGAATCTAACCAACTCTCTAAAGAGATTGCTGCTGCAACCAGAGAGCAAAGAGAAGGGGTTAATCAGATTAATAACTCCATACAGCAAATGAATAACTCAACCCAAGCAAATGCCTCTAGTAGTGAAGAAGTATCAGCAAGTGCCGATAACCTGAGTAAACAAGCCAAAATATTACAGGAGTTAATTCACTTTTTCTCTCTTGATGAGGAAGTGATTGAGGAAGAAGAATAGGTCTTTAGTTAATTTTGTAATGATTAATTCTGAACCTTGATCAAAATTAGGTTTGGAATAATTCCTCATACAATAAATCTGGTTAAAAAACCTTTCCATTTTTCCCCCAAAAAGAGTAATATAATTTCCATCATGTTTATGTATGGATTGCCTTTGTTTTATCCCTCATAAAACCGGATTATATCGTTTTTTGTGCAGTTGTATTAATTCAGCTTCATAGTAACTTATGCAACATGAAATAGCAATTATTTCGCACTCCCAATGCTTAACAATTACTTTACTGAAGCTATATTTCGCAATAAAACAACTTAACTATAAATTGTTGTAGTTTTTATTAAGTGTTGGTGTTTAGGTTTTTAATCGACATATACAGTTCTTGGTTACTTTATTGATGTACTAAATTGGGAATAAAAAAATACTTACAAATGCATAATGAATTATATCTTTTTAAACGTTCAGTTACATAGAAAATTAAAAAAAAATAGAGTTTTTCAATGTTTCTAATTCACTTCTGAAAATCCATATTAGGAGGGAATCACGATAGTTGATTAAATGGAAAGAGCCAGTTAAGTTTCATTCGGTAATAAATAAACTGCCCCCGTTAATTCTCAAATTACTATCCCCTCACACAATACCGAAACCTGTATGTTTGGTATAATATTAAAACTCATGAATCGATTAGGTGAGAGATATTTTGCCTAAGACTACTATCTGTGGGTTTCTTCAAAGAGTATTATAAAATTTAAACTATAATAAGATGAAATCATTGAAAACCATATTAATTATTCTAGGTTTCCTTTTTATCGGGAAGACTTATGCGCAACAACCTAATGTGTTATATATTTTAACGGATGATCACCGTTATGATGCAGTCCGATCATTTAACAAAATGCTTACGGGTAATGAAATGAGTGAGTTGGGTTATGTTGAGTCTCCTCAGGTAGATAAGCTAACCCAAATGGGAACAACGTTTATTAATACCTATTGTCAGGCGCAAGGTTGTGCACCATCTAGGGCATCAATGCATTATGGGCGTTACCCTTTTAGATCGGGTATTTACGAGTTTGAATATCACAACAATATTGCAGAACACACACAACCAACACTACCTGAGCAAATGGCAAAATTGGGTTATCAAACATTTCATGTAGGTAAACTTGGTGTTCGAATTAAAACCTTAAAAGATGGCAAATCTAAGCCGTATCCAATCTATCAAACCGATATTGATTTTAGAACTTTAGCACGTCAGGGCTTAAGCGAATGGGGAAGTGATTGGATTAGGGAAGTTAACGGGCAAAAGCTTAAAACACCTATGCAGAATGTTTCGTTCTTTATAACTCCTGATGGGAAAAGAGAATACCTTTCTTCAGAAATGGAAAGTATGGGTTTGCAAAAGAAGGGAACAGCTGAGGCTACCATGAAAAAATACGACCTTTTGCGTTTTAAAAAGGGAAAGCAAAAAGCCTATTATGAAAATGGAATGATCGTTGGTGGGGTGAGCCCTCGAGAAGCAGGTAAAACCCGCGATGGTTATTATACTTCTGTATTTCAAGATTACATTACAAATGGAGATAAACCATTTAGTGTAGGAGAATTAACTTACGATGGGATTAATACTTCTAAGCCCGTATTCTGCCATATTGGATACGATTTTCCACATACACCTGTTCTTCCTCCGGCCGATTACCGTAAGCGATTCAAGAAGCATACTTATAAGGTTCCTGAATTAACGAATGATGAGTACGAAACTATGGCTAAACAGATGAAAGTTCAGGTTGATAAGAATTTTACCGATAAGTTTAGTGATAAAGACAAACAAATAATGATTCAGGATTATTTTGCCTTTTGTGCCTATGGCGATAAACTTATTGGCGATGCTGTAAATACTTTTATAGAGTATAGCGAAGCGCAAAAGCAAGAGTGGATGATTATTTATGTACATGGCGATCATGGTTGGAAATTGAACGAGCATGGTGCTATTTCAAAGTTTACTCCATGGAGAATTGATAGCCATAACCCAATTGTAGTGGTATCTTCAGATAAAAAGAAATATCCGGCCGGAAAAGTTGTTCGTGAGTTTGCTGAGTTTGTTGATGTTGCACCAACAGCATTATCTGCCGCAGGCGCCAAGTTGAATAATGCGGAATACAACTATTTAGATGGTTTAGATTTAGCCAAGGTGGCTAATGGAAGTGCTCCTGTTAGAGATTATGTAATTGGCGAAAGTCATGCCGTTACCGGACCTCGTGCTTTTATCAGAACTAAAGATTATGTCTTCTCTATGAAAACACGCCCAAGTAAAAAACGTGGCGAAAACATAGAGTGGGCTGTAAATGCAAATTACAGCGATTTAGATCCAGCACTGTATGATATGCGCAAAGATCCAAACGAAACCAATAATGTGGCCTTTAACGCAGAGTATAAAGCTATTGCCAAGGCAATGAAAGAGAAGCTGATTAATATTGTATTGGGAGATAATAGAGTAGAAATAAACTGGGAAAAGTGGGGCACTGGAACCGAAGTCTACAAAAGTAACTTTGCTCCTGGGGCGCACGATTATAAGCTAAAGCTTTAATTAGCTTATAGATTAGTTGAATTTAAGTTAACAACCAATAATATTCTTTGCCATTCCCTTTTCAAATCAGATTGTTGAAGGGGGAATGGATTAAGAAAGTGATTTATATTTAAGACATCATGAAAATGAAAGTACAAAGTATTATTGTTAGTGCATTACTTTTTTGTGGTATTGCCATAGCGCAACAACCAGTAGTAAAAGTTTACGCTGTGCAACTCGAAAAAGGAGAAGCAAATCCTTTAGTAGAAGTAAAACAAGAAAATGTAGAAGAAAAGATTGGCTGGAAAAACTTTATTTATCTTCAGCCAGAGATAACCTTCCAAACCATTGAAGGTATTGGTGGCGCCTTTAACGAAATTGGCGGAGAGGCTTTGTTGGCAAGTTCAAAAAAAGACCAAAAAGCATTAATGAAGCAATTGTTTTCTGATGAAGGAGCAGGTCTTACTTTTTGTAGAACAGCCATTGGAGCTAGTGATTTTGGTATTGATGCCTACAGCTATTCTATGGTTGCAGATGATTATAGTATGGAGCACTTTTCTATTGATCGCGATAAAAAGTATGTGCTTCCTTACATAAAAAGTGCTTTAAAAGAGAATCCGGATTTAACTGTTTTTGGTTCTCCTTGGAGTCCTCCGGGATGGATGAAAGAGAGTGGTTATATGATTGGTTTAAAAGAGCCAAATAACAATATTAAAAACGACCCAAAGGTTTTTAAGGCTTATGCCAATTACTTTGTAAAATACGTTCAGGAATACCAAAAGGCAGGAGTACCAATAGATCGTATCTGTATTCAGAATGAAAACGATGCCAATACGAAATATCCAAGTTGCACATTTCCTGCTAAGCAAATGGTAGCTTTTGCCAATGATTATTTGATACCAGCTTTTAAAGAAAATAAGGTTGAAGCAGGTGTATATGCAGGTACACTGCGTGCTGCGCAGAAATTGGATTTGATGGACTTCATTACAGCGGATGGGCATGAAAATTTAGAAGGAGTTGGTATTCAATATACCGATACCCGATTTTTAGGTGATGTGCGTGCCATTAAACCCGATTTAAAGATTTTTCATACCGAAGGACATTGTTACAACGGTAAAAACACGGTAGAACAAGCTGCAGATCGTTTAGAAGAAGTTGCAGGATACATTAATGCGGGTAGCACTAGTTTTACCTACTGGAATATGATATTGAACGAAACCACTGAGAGTGGATGGGAATGGCCTCAAAATTCATTAATCAATATTGATCGTAAAACCGGAGAGATTACTTACAACCCTGATTACAACGCAATGTATATCATTAGCAAGTTTATCAAGCCAGGAGATGTTAGGTTTGCTGCTGTTCAACGTGGTAAAGAGCCTATTATTTCTGTTGTATCACCTGATGGAACAATTAAGGTTTTAATTCAGAATACCAATGCCAATGATAAAAGTTTTGAGATAGCTTTAGGCAAAGAAACGATAAAGGTTAAGGCTTTGGCAAAATCGATTACTGCAGTGGTTCTTAACTAATTTATTTCATTAAGGTCTATGTATGGCTTGCCAAAGCTCGCCTTACATAGGCTTTCTTTAATCTATTTAAATATCATGAAGATTGTCACCTTTCTTATTTCGTTTTTATTTATTTCTTCCTCTCTATCGCAAACGTTTGCCAGGCCAAGTTTCGATAAATCAAAAGACTTACTTCTTGTAAATTTTGACCTAAAGCCCGATGAAGACGATGTTATGGCAGCAGCAGCGTTTGCTTGTCAATTGCATCATGCCGATTTTGCTGGAGTAAATTACTATGTGGTTGCCGGGGCATATGGTTTTCAGGAACACGATTTTATCGAAATAGCAGTTCCTGGCTTTTACAATCAATTGTTTGGGTCTCACAAAAGCAATTGGACTAATGCGCATCAAAATTGGAAAGCATCGGTAAAAAGAGCAACAAACAAGGTGCATAAGATAATAAAGCAAGGAGGTAGCATTTTTATTGCCGAAGCAGGTCAATCAGACTTTACCTTTGATGTTTGCCAATCTCTTTTAAAGAAAGGAGTACCATTATCAACCATCAAATCGAAAATGATACTGGTTCAGCACAGTAATTGGAATGAGAAAATGACTACCCAAACTAAGTTGGAGTGGTTAAAAGAAAATACCAATTACTATAAAATTGAGGATGGTAATAAAACCAATAGAACGCCAAATTATAAGGATGCGAATACTACCTGGCTTAAGCAAGCAAAAAATTCTACAAACACCTTTGCCAAAGCAGCATGGATTGAAGCAGCGCAGATTTGTGACGAATGGAATGCTTCTTGGGATAACGAAGTGATTACAGGGGGAGGAGTCGATTTTTCAGATATGGTAGAGCTTTGGTGGATATTTCAGTTAGAGAACAAAGCCAATACTATTGAAGCATTTTGGAACACTTACGTAGTTAACGAAAACTAATTCCACAGTATGAATCCTTTTACAATAAAAAAAACAACTGCTTCTTTGGGCAATTTTTACCAAGTCACTCTTTATTTGTTTCATCAATTACAGCAGCGTCAGTGTAGTAGCAACGTCCATCATCATCCCAAAAAGCGAAGGATCGATACCCGGAGCATCTTTTAATCATACAGGACACTAAGGTTAATGAAGACTTCTATACGATTGTTAAGGATAAATATCCAAGTCTATCTACAACAGATTTAAAAAAGTGTGCTTGAATCAAGCTAGGATTACCAAGCAAAGAAATGGCTGATATTGTGGTTATTGGCGCAGATGGCGTGAGTGCATCTCGTAGCAGAATTCGAAAAAAGATGAATTTAACAAGCGATGTGAATTTAGTAGAGTATTTAGGCTCAATCAACTAAGTTGAGTTACTATTCAATAATTTCTAATTCTACTAATTCGCATGTAGCATCAGTTCTTTCAATGCCTTCTACTTTAAATAGTGCATTGAAGTAACTAGCCTCCGATGGAAGCTTTTTGTAGAAGTTATTAAGGTAATCTACATTGGTAAAGTTATTCACCAAAGCCATAGTGCCTATATCGTTATCCGAAACAAAATACAAGGCATTGTTTCCATTATTTAGAGGCATAAAAGAAACCATCGCATATTCTGATTGAATATCGTTTTTGTATTTGGGACGATACTCTTTTTTATTACCATCCTTAGTCGCAATAAAATAATCACGTTCAGTTTCAAAAATCTTGCTGTTTCGCAAAAAAATCTCTTTCGAGATACTCATGGTTTTTTGCTGGCCAACATAAATAATGTTATTCCTCTTACTTTGCGCATATTTAAATTCGCTTTCTGCTAATGTCGCAAACTCAGAATCGTGCTTAAAAAACCAATTAGCTAATTTATAAATAGAGTGAGGAATTGCTTTTGTATAAAAGGTATAGCCTGGTTTCTGCAGGCTGTCAATATTGTTTTTTTCAATATGAGCCACAAAATCTTCAGTACTATTTACGCCTGCTATAGTATGTAATTCGCCAATGTTGCCACATTTTCGTTGCACAACAACCTGATCGGCTAAAACGCAAAAGTTAGAGGCATTCTTACTCATAAACGAATCCCACAGGTATAATTTATTTTTACCATTGAGTGAATGAGCGATAATTCCAGTAATAAGAATTAATGGTATGATGAATAATAGGAGCTTTTTTAAACTATAGGGGTTCTTTACAGAACTTGTTCTGTTATCTTTTGGAGTTTTGATTCTCACATCAGATGGCTTGGTGAACTTTACCTTATAACTTCCTTTTTCCAGAACAAATAAGATAGGAGCATTCTTACCATCCTCAGCATAATAAGTGTCTAATTTTTTACGCAGCTTGTGCATATACACACGCACAAGTCCATCGTTTTTTGATGATGAGTAATCAGCATCGAATACCTCAATACCAATAATATCTTCTTTTAAGTGAGTTCCCTTTAAAGATTCTTCAACCAGAAATGTAATAAGATTAATAAGCCTTGGAGATTTATTAAAAAGACGATTTTCGGTGATGGTCTTGAGCTGTTCCTTTATTGTATGTGTGTCAAAATTTTGCTCCATAAGCCAACAAACTTACAAATGTTTTGTGTCATATTAAAGTGTTTTTGTAATGTTCAATAAACGAGGTGTTTGTGATTGATGAGTTACGGTAACGTAACCGTTATTTCGTATTTTATATACCGTAATTACTCCAAATTGAAAGGTTTTGAGCAAGCTGATATTTAATTTTGAGAGTACTGATAAAAAATACCATAAACCAGTTTCTAGATCAGAAAAAAAACCACAATGAAGCTCGCAATTACAACTCTAATTATTGTACTTATATGTAGTGCTATTTCGGCACAAGTTATAGGCTACGAAAACTTACCAAGGACAAAAGAAAATATCAATGTTGATTGGCATTGGATGAAGGATAAATCAGAAACACCTGAAAAATTAAATGCCAATGAATGGAAACGAGTTTCTTTGCCACATAATCCTGATCCTGTTTCATTAGGGCTAAAGGAAATTAACGATACCTGGCCACAATCCGAAAGTATGCGCGATATAAGTTGGTATAGAAAAGAAATGGAAATTTCGTTTAACGAGAATCAACTGGTGTTTTTGACGTTTGAAGGTGTACATTCTGTAACAGAACTTTGGGTAAATAAACAATATGTTGGAAAAAGTGACATCAGCGGATATACGCCTTTTCATTTTGATATTACTAAATTTTTAAAACCAAACTCGCCAAATGAAATTATAGTTAAAGCGGATAATAGGTTTAATGCTTTGGTACCGCCCGATCCGCATAAGACGGACTTTTTAAAATGGGGAGGTATTTATCGCGATGTCTATCTGGTTACTACCAATAAACTTCGTGTAAACTTTAATTGGGAAGATAAAGCAGCTGGTGTTCGAATTACCACACCAATGGTAAAACGCCGTTATGGCATCGCTGCTATTAACACAACTGTAGTTAATGATTATAATACAAAGCAATCTGCCGAAATTATTACCAAAATTGTTAATGCCAGCGGACTTGTATTAAAAACAGTCATCGATTCAAATATCATTCAAGCTGGTGCATCTTATACATTTAAACAATCGTCAGTTCTCGAAGATGAAGATTACTATACATGGTCGCCCGATAATCCTTATCTGTATCGTGCAGTTTCTTATATCTATGCTAATGGTAAGTTAGTTGATTTTATAGAGAATAAATTTGGTTTTAGAAAACTTGAATTGGTTGATGGACAGGGTTTGTTGCTAAATGGCAAACCGTTTTTTATGATTGGAGCTAACAGGCATCAAAGTTTTGCGCATATAGGCGATGCTGTTCCAAACTCAGTACATTACGAGGAGGCGCTTCGCTTAAAAGAGGCTGGTTTTAATACCATTCGCCTTTCTCATTATCCGCAAGATGATGCTTTTGTTGAGGCCTGCGACGAACTGGGCATCCTTCTGTACGAAGAACCTGCTACCTGGATAAATTGGGAACAGGGCGAGTGGATGGATAAACTAGAAGAGCAAACCCGTATCATGATTCGAAATCATCGAAATCATCCTTCTATTGCCATTTGGGGAGCAGGAATCAATCACAGAGGCAATGTGCCACGGTTGGCAAAAGCTTGTAAAGAAGAAGATTCAGAGCGATTGACTGCAAGTGCTTCGAGTCCTTGGAATGGTATGCGACATGCAGGACCAACAGATATTTTTGCCACTATGGATTATCGCAGATCCGATTGGGCCGAGGAAGGTTTTACGCTTGTTATGGAACATGGCTGTAATCCGAGTGGAATTGCCAATCAGTTTCATATTTCCAGATATAAAAAACGAAAAAATAATATTGGGACAATAACTTGGTTAGCCGCCGATTATTATCATTTTAAAAAGCAAGTTGATCATCCCAATAAGCACACAGATTATGCTGTGCTAGATATGTATCGTAACAAGCGTCCTGTCTATTATTGGTATCAATCGGAGTTAAATGCTGAGCATATGGTTCATATTGCCGATGAGCGTGTTTCTACAGAAGGAATTATTCATGTTTACAGCAATGCCGATAGGGTTGAGCTATATGAGAACGGTAAATTAATAGGTTCTCAAGTGCCGGATAATGTGCATGAGAAGTCAAATAATAACCATCCATCTTTTACTTTTTATCATCAATGGAAAGGAGAGGATTTAAAAGCTTTGGCATACAAAAAAGGAAAGCTTGTGGCAGAGCACGAGCGTAAAATGCCAGGGCAACCATATGCTTTAAAACTGATTGAAGATTATCCTGAATTAAAGTTAAAAGCAAGCGGATCTGATATAAAGATGATAAGAGCTTTGATCCTCGATAGAAATGGAACCATTGTTACAGATGCAGAGAACCTTATTCATTTTGAGGTAGAAGGCTATGGCGAGTTGGTAGATGCTGAGAAAGATTATATTGATCAGATGAAACCTTTAAATGGAATTGCTACAGTCTATGTCCGTGGGAAATCTCAAACAGGGGAAATAACAGTGAAGGCGACTTCAAAAAAGCTCAAATCTTCAAATATGTCTATGGAGACAGTGGCGTTTGAGTCCAACCAAATTTTGGCAAAAGCAGAACCTATTTACGATTTTCCAATTTATCAAATCGATTTAGGACATAAAGGGCAACTGGCTCAATTTGATTGGACAGCCTGGGATGTATCAAGCTTAAATGATTTAAAGTTTACAGATAAGTCGGGCCTTCAATTTTCGGTTTCATCAGTTAATGAAATTCAATGGTCAAAAGGACAACCTTCTATGCTTGGCGATTTGGCCTTTGTTGGAGCCGATGGCGTTTTTGTTAAAGATACTTCTTTGGTATTGTCAATTAAAGGTTTGGAGCCAGGTGAGTACAAAATGGTAAGCTATCATAATGCACATTCACATAAAGGCCAGTTTCCATACAATATCAATAATAGTAAACATCTTGACGAACGATGGAAAACACCAGAGCAGCATATGGTTGGATATTTTAGTAATTCAGATTCCGGCGAACGTGCTTCCATACATTACACGCAGTTTTTTGAAGTGAAAAGAGGAGAAGAAATAAACCTAGAATTTCAAAGCGATAAATCGGGGAGCTACACTTGGTTAAATGGTTTTGAGTTGAGAAGAGTAGTTAATAATAGAAAATTAAATACAGAGACACAGAGTCGCAGAGGATTATAAAATTGCTCAAAAATAACTCAGTGCCTTTGTGTTTATGTGTTTTTCTTTTAAGCATAAATGCAGACAATATGATGAACTAGAGTCTTAATACTAAAATTTTAATACAATGAAACAATTCATATTTATAGCTCTTTTGGTACTACCCTTAGCGGGATGTAAAAAAGAAAACAAACAAGAAGAAGTCGCCGCTCGTTATCCAATTCTTTACAATATGGTTCATCATAACCCAGGCGAACCACGTTTTAATACCAAGTATACCGAACCTTCTTATATAAAGGAGTTGGGCTATAATGGTCAAGTGCCGAAGTTCGAAATTCAGTGTGCCGTTACTTACGATGCTTATGAAGATAACTTAGTGCCAGATAATACACCCGAAAAAATGTGGATTCACCGAAAGGCTGCAGATGTTCGTATTATGCTTGAGAATGCCAAGCGTGCAGAAATGCCAATTTATCCGTTTACGGATGTTTTTGTAGTGCCTAAATCAGTAATGGCAAAGTATGGTGATGAAATGAAACTTGATGGCAGATTATCTATACATCAACCACGAACGCAGGAAATTTTAAAAGCTCAAATTGATGAAATATTTACTAAGTTTCCTGAGTTGGGAGGCTTAACTATTCGTTTTGGAGAAACGTATTTGCACGATACTCCCTATCATGAAGGTAACAGACCTGTTTACGGGCCTGACGATCATATAAAGATTCTTAATTTGTTAAGAGAAGAGGTTTGTGTAAAGCGTAACAAAAAGTTGATATACAGAACTTGGGATTGGGGAAAAGTGAAGGAAAAATTTCATTTAAGACCTGATGTTTATTTAAAAATAACCAATGCTGTTGAAACACATCCAAACTTATATTTTTCAATAAAACATGTAAATGGCGATTTCCTTCGCGACCTTCCTTTTAATAAAACCATCGGAATTGGTAAGCATCAGCAAATTGTTGAGGTTTCTATCAATCAGGCAGGTATGTACGGACGTAATGCACACCCTTACTACATAGGTAAGGGAGTAATTGAAGGTTGGCCAGAAATGCAAGAGAAGAAAGGGCTACGTGATTTATATGATAATGAACAAGTAAAAGGTATTTGGACATGGACTTGGGGAGATGGCTGGTTTGGGCCATACTTTGGCAATGAGTTTTGGATGGACTTAAATGAGTTTATGATTCGCGAGTTCACCAAAAAGCCCTTAAAATCAGAAGAAGCGATTTTTAAGGAATATGCAAGTTCTCATTTAAAAATGTCAACTGATAATATCACTAAGCTTCGAGACTTATGCCTATTGTCTGTGGATGCTGTATTTAAGGGGCAGGCAACACATATGCAGTATATGCAACCATGGTGGATTCGTGATCACTTTTTCTCTGCAATGGACATGTCCATTTATGTGAAAAAAGGTATTGCTGATGCAGTATTGGCTGAGAAAAAAGAGAATCTTAAAACCTGGTACAAAATGGAAGAAATAGCCAATAGTATCTCTTTGCCAAATAAAGAAGACCAAGAATTCATAAAAGTTTCTACCACTTATGGACGTATCAAATATGAGTTGATAGAATTGATTTTCCGTACGCAAATTATGTTTGCACAAATGGAAATAGGCGGTAAAGCTTTTGATAAAGAAGAGGGCCAACTGATTCTGAAAACCTATAAGGATAAATGGGATGAATGGTTGACTCTGAAGAAGGAAAACCCATGCTGCCCAACTTTGTATGTCGATTATGCAGCAGATCATTGTATGGGCAATGAGCCTTTTAATACTTCTATTAAAAAACTAGAATTGCTTGTGGCAAGCGTAAAATAACTAACGAATAATAATGAAAATAAGAATGATGCGTAACAGTATATTACAAATTTTACTGGCAAGTACCTTATTTATGCAATGTGCTATTGCTCAAAATGAGGTATCAAACTTTAATAATGACTGGAGCTTTATCTTAGATGAATTTCAAACAATTGAGGATGTTGATCTTAATAATAAGAATTGGCAAAAACTTGATCTTCCGCACGATTGGAGTGTAGCTTTACCCTTCGACTCGGCAAATGCAGAAGGCTGTACAGGCTATTTACCAGGTGGAATAGGTTGGTATAGCAAGGAGTTTAGTTATAAAAAAGGGAAGAACGAAAAAACGTATATCTATTTCGATGGTGTATATAATCATTCAGAATATTGGCTGAATGGAAAAAAAATAGGCAAGCACATCTATGGTTATTCGCCGCACTATTTTGACCTTACGCCATACCTGCAAAAGAAAAATGTATTGTTGGTAAAAGTAGATCGAACTCGTATTGCCGATTCGCGTTGGTACACAGGTTCGGGTATCTATCGAAATGTGCAATTAATAAGGAAGAGCGATATTAATATTCCAATATGGGGAGCTTTTGTTAGTACACCGCAGGTTTCAAAGCAAAAGGCTATTGTGAACATAGCTTATAAAGTTGTAAATCATCAAAAAAACAGCACAAAGTTAGAGGTTGAGCTTAATATTTTGGATGATAAAAAGAGTGTTGTTAAAAACGAGACAAAGCAATCTTTAGTTGTCAATAAGGGTATAAACGAGTTTAACTTAAGTACAAAGCTATCTGCTCCAAAACTCTGGAGTACCGATGAACCCAATATGTACACTGCACAAATTATCTTAAAAGAGAAAGGTAAAATTAAGCACGTAGAAACAATCCCTTTTGGTATTCGCTCCATTCGTTTTGATGTTGATAAGGGTTTCTTCTTAAATGATGTGAATATGAAAATTAAAGGTGTTTGTATTCATCACGATGGTGGAGCAGTTGGTGCTGCAGTACCCAAAGCCGTTTGGGAGCGTCGCTTAAATACGCTTAAAGGTATGGGCTGTAATGCCATACGTATGGCGCATAATCCTTCGTCAGATGAGTTACTTGATTTGTGCGACGAAATGGGGTTTTTGGTGCAGGATGAGTTTTTCGATGAGTGGAGCTACCCTAAAGATAAGCGCAAAAACCGATGGGATCAGCACGATGATTATAAATCGCGTGGTTATGGAGATTACTTTGATGAGTATGCCGAAGAGGATTTAAAATGCACGGTATTAGCACATCGTAATCACCCTTCAGTGTTTCAATGGAGTATAGGTAACGAAATAGAGTGGACCTTCCCAAGTAACAGACCGGCGAGTGGATTTTTTAATAATATTGATTGGACCGGTGGTTACTTTTGGTCGCCAACGCCTTTTAGTCCTGACAGAATCAAAGCAGAATACGAAAAGCATTCAGTAAACGAAAGAAAGGTGGTTGAGTTTGCTAAAAACCTTTCCACATGGACTAAAGAAATTGATACCACTCGCCCAATTACAGCCAATTGTATTTTGCCATCGGTAAGTTTAATTAATGGCTATGCCGATTATTTGGATGTGGTTGGTTTTAGCTACCGACGTGTGATGTACGATTATTCGCATGAGCTTTATCCTGATAAAGTAGTGATGGGAACCGAGAACCTTCCGCAATGGCACGAGTGGAAAGCTGTGATGGAAAGAGACTTTGTATCAGGTGTGTTTTTATGGACTGGTTTTGATCACATGGGGGAAGTAAATGGCAGATGGCCATCAAAATCGAGTCCAGTGGGTATTATTGATCAGGCTGGTTTTCCTAAACCTGGTTACCACATGTACAGAAGCTTATGGACTGATGAGCCCTATTTAAATATACTAACCCAGACAAAAGATAGTATGAACTATCTTGAGAAACAAATTGGTGCAGTGCTCGATAAAAACCCTGATAAATGGGAGAATAGATATTGGTATTCGAATGTACGAAACGAGCATTGGAATTATAAGGATACGCAAGAAATATTGGTAGAAATCATGTCAAATTGCCCACAAGTTGAGGTATTCCTCGATGGTCAATCACAGGGTATTAAATACCTGAAAGATTTCGCTGATCGTACTTACAAATGGTTCATACCATATAAAGCAGGTGTTATTTCAGCAGTAGGTATAAAAGATGGAAAAAAAGTAAAACAGCAAATTGCCACAGCTCAAAAGCCATATGCAGTTAAAGCCACTATCGATAAAAACGAATTAAAGCAAGGCGAAGTGGCGCATATAACTCTAAATTTGGTGGATGAAGATGGCAAAGAGGTAAAGTACATCAATAAAGAAATCGAAATACAATTGCCAAAAGGCATAAGTAATTTAGGTATTGATAATGGCTATTACCGTAGCGTTCAGTCTTACCAATCAAATACTATTGTAACACACAAAGGTAGAGCCTTATTAATTGTAAAAGCAGAAGGTTTAGCTGATGAGGCAAAAATCACAATTAAGGGAGATGGCTTAAAAACCACTTTTGTAAATGTTGTAAATAATACAAATTAATGAGCTTTCTAGCTTGAAGTTACACACGCACACACAGAGACGTTTTCACATTTGGTGCGTTACATATATTGCCTTAAAAAACATAATTATAACTGTATGAAAAGTATTATAACTCTAATTATTGCAATTTTATTTATTACTGAATTTACAAATGCACAAGTAGCAGTAGATGTGAATTTAAATGTAAAACATATTGTTGGTGGTAAGTCCAAATTTGAGCGAGAAAAGTACATCTCTTTGCATGCTGGTTTGCATCATGGCGAATGGCCCAACGAAACCATGCGAGATACTTTCTTAACAAATTATGATGTTTATTTGGGTCGCGAAAACGGAACATTACCGGGTAATATTAGAAGAGTGGGAGAAGACCCAAATAAGCCGGGATGGCCAAATGTAAAAGATATTGGGAAATTAGGGAAGATTCTCAAAAAGAAATATGCTTCAAAATCTCTTGAAAAAAGTATTGAGGAAAGATCCAAAGTTATGATGATTGGCGGACAGTTTAACAATTATCCAACGGGAAAACCAATACCAATGTACAAAGGTTACGAGCCTTGGACTATTGCCAATAATGAAGCAGCAGCAGAATATTATGCAAACTTTATTAAAGAAGCTTTTGGCGATGATGGTGAAGCACGACCTAAATATTTAGAGGTAATCAATGAGCCATTTGTAAAGGCAGGTAGTTATGGTACAACCCGACAAGCCATTTCAGAATACCATGTGGCTGTGGCAAAAAGAGTAAAAGAGCTTAATCCGGATGTTTTAGTTGGAGGATACACAGCAGCATATCCTGAGTATTCAGCTGGTAATTCAACTTTTGGGCACTGGAACAACAATTGGAAACGCTTTATTGATGTTGCCGGAAAGGACATGGATTTTTTCTCATTGCATATTTACGATGGAATGGCGCGCGAGGGTGTAGAAAACTATTACAGATGTGGTAGTAACATGGAAGCTATGCTTGATATTATAGAAGCATACAGCATGATAAAATTAGGAGAAGTAAAGCCTTTTGTAATTTCTGAATATGGGTATTATTGGCAAAGAGAAACCATTGAAAAGTATACCAAAGAGTTCGACTGGCAAAATCTAAGATCATTCTCAACCATAATGATGCAGTTGATGGCAAAGCCTGATGTAATGGAGTGTACCATGCCATTTATGTTATTACAAGGTAATTGGTGGAAACCAAAAAATGACTCTCCAACAGCAAAATACCCTTATCGTTTATTCCGACAAAAGAAAGATGTGGAAGGACAAACAGGCGATGAATACGAGTTTACAGAGTTGGTGAAATTCTATCAGTTATGGAGCGATGTAAAGGGCACTCGTATTGATACAAAATCGGCTGATATAGATATTCAGACCGACGCCTATGTGGATGGTAAAAAGATGTATTTGATTTTAAATAATATGGAAACTAACCCGCAAACTCTCAATTTGAACCTAGTAGATACCAAAAAGAATAAAGTACAAAGCATCAAACTAAAACATCTTTATGAGGTGAACGAACTTCCGATATTGGATGAAAAACAATTGGATATAAATACTAAAGAGGTAACACTTTCGCAAAGTGCCACGATGATTTTAGAGTACACATTTAAGAAAAATATCAATATCAGTGAAACCAATCACGAGACAAAAGTATATGCTGATTCATATCTGAAAAAGATAGAAGCAGGAAAAAAGAATTCATTTGAGTTTAAATCAGATAAACTAATAAAAGCAGCAAATGGTGAACTAGTTCTTCGCCTCGGTATGGGTAGGGAGCACCCAGGTGAGAATGCTTCTTTTGTTTATCCTGAAGTATATTTTAATGGCACTAAAATTAATGTTCCAACAGATTGGAGAGGCGATGATCAGAGCACAAGAGCCCGTTTCTTTGGCGTACTAGAAATTCCGGTTCCTTACCATCTTCTTGACGATACTTTATCAAGTCAAAAAGTAGAAGTTAAGTTTTCTAATACTGGTGGTTTTATCAGTAGTGCAGTGCTTCAAAAATTCGATTTCAGTAAAGATTTAAACAGAGGAGGCAAATAATGCGATATCTAATTCTAACGATACAGTTGCTATTTGCAACTGTACTTTTGGCTCAAAACAATAAGCAGCAACCCAATATCCTCTGGATTATTACTGACGATCAGCGCGCTGATGCATTGGCGTGCCATAATAAAGCAGTATTCGGGCATAATGAAAGTCCACTGGGTTACGTTTCTTCACCTAATTTGGATGCCTTGGCCAAAGAGGGTGTTTTGTTTACAAACTCATATTGTCAATCTCCGGGTTGTGCACCTTCAAGGGCATCTATGCATACAGGTAAATATCCACACCATTCGGGTATTTATGGATTTGAGTATTCTCACAATGGGCCTGATTTTATCAATCCCACTCTACCTCAGGTTATGATTTCAAAAGGATACCATACCTCAAGATTTGGTAAGCTTGGCGTTCGTATTTACAAATGGCAAGGAGAAGGAAAACGAAAGGGAGAAACAGATTTTTATCAAACCATTGTTGATAAGTCGGATCTTCAAAAAGCCGGTAAAACTGATTATTATGGTTACAGCGATTGGCAAAAAGGCAAAATAATTGGTTCAAAGGAAGAATGGCATTTTGCCGATGAAACTATGAAAACCTATTACAGGAGTAGAAAAGGAACATCGTGTACAGAAGAGGATAATAAAACAAAGGCTGAAATTGAGGAGGAACTTGACCTTTTAAAGGCCTATACAAGTGCCAATAAAGAATTAATTATTGGTGGTGTTAGTCCGCAAACGGCTAATAAAACACTAGATGCTTATATTACAGAGTCTTTTAAAAACTATTTAAATCATCCCGATAAGGAATATACAAGTTTGGATGGTAACGCAAATAAAGGGCCTGATACTTCAAAACCACAATTTATTCATTTAGGATACCACTTTCCGCACACACCAGTAATCCCTCCAAAATCCTATCGCGATAAGTTTAAGGATAAAGTTTATAAGGTTCCTTCATTCTCAAAAGAAGAGGTAAAAAAATTACCTAAGCAGCTTCAAACGCTTTATAATAGGATGAAAGTGGATGACTTAAGTGATGACGAAAAGCAACAAATGATCCGAGATTATTATGCTTTTTGCGCATACGGTGATGCCTTAATAGGAGATGCCATTGCAGCATTCAAAAAATATTGTAAGAAAAACAATCAGGATTATTTGATATTGATGGCATGTGGCGATCATGGCTGGCACTTGGGGGAACAGGGTATTAGTGCAAAGTTTGCACCTTACAAGCATTCTAACCACACCGCGGTAATTGTTGCATCCTCTGATAAAATTAAGTTTCCTCCCAAAATGGTAATTACAGATTACATAGAGCATGTGGATTTTGCGCCAACTTTTATTTCTGCTGCCGGAGATGATGTGAATACCCCTCAGTATAATTATTTAGATGGCTATGATTTGGCAGAGGTAGTAAACGGTAAAAAGCCAGTTAGAGAATATGTTTTAGGAGAGCAAAATCAAATAGCCGGAGACCGTGCTTATATCCGATGTAAAGATTTTGCTTTTTCAATGCGTGCCAGAAAGCAACCTGGAAAACCAACGGAAAAAGATGTGCTGGCAAATGCCAACTGGCCATTAATATGTGCTAGGGATGATGCAGAAATGGCTTTGTTTGATTTACGTATCGATGCACTGGAGCAAAATAATGTGGCCAATGATCCGGAGTATATTAAGCTGGCCGATTGGTTTAGGAAAAAGCTTGGAGATATTGTACTGGGCGACGGTCGTATTGAAGTGGCCTGGAATAAAGAAAATATTTGGAAAGTTAGTGATTTTGCCAAAGGTGCTGATAACAAGAAAATGGATATTCCTGCAGGGATTATTCCTTCAGTGAGGTAAAGTCTTGATGAGCTATAAAAAGAATACGATGAATAAAATTAGGATAAAATTACAGATGCTGCTTTCACTTATTTTAGTGTTCACAACTTCATGCACAAAGCAACATAAACAACAGCCCAATATCATTTTCATCATGTCTGATGATCATGCGGCTCATGCTATCGGAGCTTACGGTGGGAGGTTATCCAAGTTAGGCATGACACCTAACTTGGATGAAATGGCATCGGACGGAATGCTTTTTCAGAATGTGTTCTGCAATAATTCCATTTGTACCCCAAGTAGGGCATCCATCATTACAGGTCAGTATCCGCAAACCAATGGTGTTTTAGATTTAGATCATAAGCTAGATACAGACAAACAGTACCTTCCTATCGAACTTAAGAAACTAGGGTATAGTACTGCTGTATTTGGTAAATGGCACTTAAAAAACGAACCAATAAACTTTGATTACTACAAAGTTTTACCAAGTCAGGGCAAGTACAATAATCCTGTTTTCCTCGAAAAAGGAAAAGGAGAGTGGCCCAGCAATAAAGTTGAAACAGAAGGGCATTCAAGCGATGTAATTACCAGCTCGGTTATTGAGCATATTAAAAACAGGGATCAATCAAAACCTTTTTTTGTAATGCATCATTTTAAAGCACCACATGGATTTTTTCATTATGCACCGCGTTACGAGAGTTACTTAGCGGATACAGAAATTCCAGAACCTGCCAGTATGTATTATCAGACCAATTGGGGTTCTGAAGGTTCTCGTGGTAAAAACGATTCATTACGAAATTATATCGGATCATCCACTTCTAACAGGCATTTTGATATCAATTACCACAGCAACTACTTTCAAAAAACAGATGATCAACAGCAGTCTGCTCATGAGGCTTATCAGCATTACCTGAAAGCCTATTTACGTTTGGTAAAAGGTGTGGATGATAATATTGGAAAATTGATTGCTTATTTAAAGCAAGAAGGTTTGTACGATAATACGGTTATTGTTTATACTAGCGATCAAGGTATGATGCTTGGCGAACACGATTTTCAAGATAAACGTTGGATGTACGAAGAATCAATGCGTATGCCTTTTATTATGCATTATCCTAAAATGATTGAGCCTGGTAAAGTAAACGATTTGTTAGTTAATAATACCGACTTTGCACCAACCCTTATTGAGTTAGCCGGAGGTAGCGCCCCTAAATATATGCAAGGTAAAAGTTTCATTAATACTTTACAGGGAAAGGATGAGTTAGGATGGCGAACGGCAACTTACTATCGTTATTGGATGCATATCATACACCATTACGTTCCAGCGCATATTGGTATACGTTCTAAAAACTATAAGCTGATGTTCTTTTATGGTAAGCATTACTTACCCGAAGAAGAACACGAAGGTCATTACTGGAAAAAGCGATATGATGGCGAAGAGCGAGAAACCCCGCACACTTGGGAATTCTATGATTTATCAAATGACCCTCAGGAACTAAACAATCGCTATAACGATACTGCATATTCAGAAATTATTGCAGAGTTAAAAGTTGAGATGTTAAAGCAACGCGAAGAACTTAACGAAACGGACAAGGACTATCCGGAGATTCAGGAAATTATAAAAAAGCATTGGAATGATTAGATTTAGAATTATCAAAATATTAAGTCTGGAGGTAATGTCAATTTTTGTATTGCTGGTTTTTGCATCATCAGTTTTAAATGCAAAGGTAAGTTTGCCAAATATTTTTAGCGACCACATGGTATTGCAACGAAATCACGAAAATCTGATTTGGGGTAAGGCAAATCCGGGAGAGAAAATTCAGGTAAGCATTGAAAGGCAAAAGCATAAAACGGTTGCGGATAATGATGGCAATTGGAAAGTGAAACTGGATTCCATGAAGGCCGGTGGTCCTTATGTATTATCCGTAAAGGGAGAAAATAAACTAGAGTTTAAAAATGTTTTGATTGGAGAAGTATGGGTATGTTCTGGTCAATCTAACATGGGTATGAGTGTTGCTCAATCCAATCACTCCGACATAGAGATAGCCTCTGCGAATTATCCTGACATTCGGTTAATGACTGTTCCTCGGATTGGAGCCGATACACCTCAGGATAATTTTGAATCAAAATGGGTGGAATGCTCTCCTAAATCCGTTCGTGATTTCTCTGCTATTGGCTATTTTTTTGGAAGACGATTACATCATACCCTTGGGGTACCAATCGGTTTAATTAATAATGCCTGGGGTGGATCTGCAATAGAGGCATGGATTCCGACAGATGTTATGAAAAAAACCGGCGAATACGATGAATTTGTAATTGATTGGGAACAACATGTTAGTGAATATTCAGATGAAAAGCATGCACTAAGGCTAGCGGAATACGACCAGTGGTTAAAGGATGGAAAGCCAGGTAAAAAAAGATGGAAACCGGAAGATATTAGGATTGGCAGAAAACGTCCAGGGAATATTTATAATGCCATGGTTTATCCTCTTATTGGATATGGAATTAAAGGTACTATCTGGTGTCAGGGAGAAAGTAATGTTGGCAGAGCTTATCAGTATCGATCAATGTTTCCTTTAATGATAAATACCTTAAGGAAGCATTGGGAACAGGGTGATTTCCCGTTTTATTGGGTTCAACTTGCCGATTTTAATAAAGAACTTAAGGAGCCTACTTGTAGTAGTTGGGCCGAATTACGTGAGGCCCAAACTATGACGCTTTCTTTACCCAATACAGGAGAAGCTGTAGTATTTGATACTGGTGAAAGCAGAGATATTCACCCTCGTGATAAGCAAACTTCTGCCAATAGGTTGGTTTGCCATGCATTGACTAAAGATTACGGGTATGATTTTATAACTGAAAGTCCACGTTATTCCAAAATGGAGGTAGATGGAAACAAAGCTATTATTACCTTCAACAATGTGGCAAGCAAGTTATATTCTTTCGATGTTGACACTGTATATGGATTTACAATAGCTGGCGAAGATCAGAAATTTGAGCGGGCACATGCTAAAATTATTAGCAAAAATCAGGTTGAGGTGTACTCAAGAAAAATAATAAAACCTGTTGCTGTTAGATATGGATGGGCAGATAACCCGGTGGTTAACCTATATGACAGAAAGGGGTTGCCTTTAACTCCATTTAGAACTGACGATTGGCCAGGAATAACAGTTGGCAGGAATAAGACTTACTGGGGAAAATAACTACAATAGAAGTTTAGAAAAGTTTAATAGGGACTGCCAACTAAATTAAAGACAAGAGCAATGAATTATAGATTATACTTATTACTAATCGCCTTTTTATCAGCCATGATAACTAGTGCCCAGAAAGAATACCACGTTTCGCCAACGGCAACAAAAAACGGGAAAGGAACGCTTGAATCTCCATTTAATTCTTTAGAGGTGGCAAAGAGAAAAGTAACCTCAATCAATAAAAATATGAAAGAGGATATTGTGGTTTATCTGCATGGCGGAACTTATAACTTAACAAGCCCAATTATTTTTAAAGAAAAAGATTCTGGTACAAACCAACATACCATTACATACAGGGCCTATAACAAAGAAGTCCCTACAATAAACGGAGGGGTTCAAGTTACAGGATGGGAAAAAGTTGCGGGCAATATCTATAAGGCCAACTTAAACCGAGATAGTAAGTTGCGCACTCTGTTTGTAAACGGTAAGAGAATGCGCATGGCCGGTACAGAAGTCCCAGTGAAAGGACTAGGGCCATGGGGGAATTTTGAAGTCGAAGGAACAGAGAGCTGGGCTTTCGATGCAGGTTCAGCTCTGGATGGAATTAAGTTTAAAACGGCAGAGGTTGCAGCATACAGGAATGCCGAAGATGTTGAGTTGGTACAATGTAATGTTTGGACCGAGAAAATTTACTGCATTAGAGAATCAGAGCAAATTGCAGATACCACTATTCTAAAACTTCAACAACCCTATGGAGCCATTGCAACAACCATGGGTTGGAATGCAAAAATAAATCACAGAATGCCTTTTGTGGTACGTAATGCTTATGAATTATTAGATACGCCTGGCGAGTTTTATTTCAATCGAAAAACACAGACACTTTACTATTATAGCAATGGTGAAGATATGGCTAAGGCCGAGGTAATTGTTCCTACTTCAGATGGTTTAATTCGTGTAGAAGGCACATCAACAAAGTCTCGAGTAAAAAACATCCATTTTGAGGGAATCACTTTTTCATACGACCATTGGAACTTAATGGAAATAGAAGGTTCGCATGCTTTTGCTGGAGTTCAAAGTTCCGCTATGGCCACTCAATTTATTTCAGATGGTAATTGGCATCGTACAGAATACAATTGTACCGGTATCCCACGTGGAAGTATTGAAATTAGTAATGCCGAAAATATTTCGTTTGAGAATAATCGCTTTGAAGGATTAAGTTCTGCCATTGCCATTAATATGGTGAATGATGTAAAAAACGGTAAGGTTAATGGAAACTATTTTCACGATTTATTGGGAAATACTGTTAATGTCGGTCATCCGCAACATTATAAAATAGGCGATGGTCATTTATACGCTCCAGAGGAAGAAGCCATTTGTGAGAACATCAACATTACCAATAATTACATTCGTAATGTTTGTCTCGATTTCCGTCAATTAGAAGGCATAACAGCCTTTTTTGTAGCCAATGTAAAGGTAGATCATAATGATATTGCCAGAATGCCATACGGAGCCATTACCATAGGTTGGTGGTGGGGTAATTCAGGTTTGCCAGCATCAACAGTCGCAAAAAATAATTCCATGAGTTTCAACAAGGCCGGAGACACACATCAAGCACTAAAAGATGGCGGTATCATTTACAGTTTGGGTGAGCAGCCAGGGAGTGTTATCGAAGGGAATTATTTGTATAGAGGACAGCGATGTATCTATCCTGATGATGGTTCTGCCTATTGGACCATAAAACGGAATGTAGTAGATAATCGTATTCCGCATAAAAAAGGTATTTTCTGGCTACATACCTGGACCGATAAGTGTCATGATATCATAGCAACGGATAACTTTGTAAAGGATAATAATATCAAGAACAACGGTACCAACTGTCCAATTGAGAATACGGAGTCTTTTGTAAGAAGAGACTTTTCTGATGAGGCTAAAGCGATAATGAAGGCTGCCGGTATTCAAGATGATTACAAACATTTAATTCCTGCCAAAGAGCCAAAGAAGATTAGGCTTTATCCAAAGGATTTTAAAGATACCGACCATTAAAAATTATTGTTTTAACTATATAATTAAGCAGAAGGATGAACAAAAAGATAATGAAATTACTGTTGTTTGCTTTTTTTATGAGTCCTGCATTTTTTATAAATGCACAGGAGTTTTGGAAAGATAAACAAGTATACACCGTGGGTACTGAGCCCCATGCATGTAATCATTTTAGCTACCCTGATAAAGCTTCGGCCCTAAAAGGGAATTATGAGGCATCGCCTTATTATAAAAGCTTAATGGGTGATTGGAAATTTAACTGGGCAGAAACACCTGATGATAAGCCAAAGGGATTTGAGGCACTAAATTATGATGATGAACACTGGAAAACTATTCCAGTTCCTTCTTGTTGGGAGCGACAAGGATATGGAGTTCCTTCGCATCGTACCATTGGTTCTTTAGTTAAAGAAGGTAAGATAAAAGTGCCCGATGTACCCAATTACAACAACCACGTAGGTAGTTACAGAACTACTTTTGAGCTGCCATCCGATTGGAAAGAACGCCAAACAATGCTTCATTTCGAGGGTGTTTCTAGTGCATTTTACGTATGGGTAAATGGTGTTAGAGTGGGTTACGATGAGGATGCTATGACTAGTTCTGTGTTTAATATTACGCCTTATTTAAAAGAGGGGCAGAACACATTAGCAGTCCAAGTATACCGTTGGTCAACGGGTAGTTATTTAGAGTCGGGCGACACATGGACTTTTAGCGGAATATTCCGTCAGGTTTATCTGCAAAGTCGTCCTAATGTTCAAATCAGAGATTTCTTTTTTACATCTGATTTAGATGAGAATTATAAAAATGCTGAGTTAAAGTCGAAGATCAAGGTTTATAACCACACCAACGAAATTGTACAGGGATATAAAGTAAATATTGATGTGTATGATGAATTGGGCAATATTATTTCTAAACCCGGATATAGCAGTCCTAAGGTAGGTTGGCGTATGGGAAGCCCGGGTACCGAAAGCGTATTAGAATCCTCAACTACCATTGAAAACCCGAAGCTCTGGTCGGCTGAGTTCCCTAACTTGCATACTATCGTGATGACCCTAGTTGATCCGGAGGGAGAAACGGTAGAGGTAACTCAATTTCCTTTTGGTTTTAGAGAAATTGAGATGAAGGACTTACAAGTGCACGTGAACGGAAAAGCCATTAAATTTAAGGGGGTAAACAGAGGAGAGTCACATCCCGAATACGGAAAAACATTAACAGAAGAATCCATGATTCAAGATATCTTGTTAATGAAACAGCACAACATCAATTCAGTGCGCTCTAGTCATCACCCCAACGATCCACGATGGTATGGCCTATGCGATAAATATGGACTTTATGTGATGGATGAAGCATTAGAATCTCCTGATTTTATTATACGCGGTAACGTATTGCCAGGAAGCGATATTGCATGGTTGGCCACGAGTTTAGATAGAGGTGTAGCCATGGTTGAGCGCGCTAAGAATCATCCATCCATCATTTTTTGGTCGTTGGGTAATGAATCAGGATGGGGGCAAAACTTTGCGCTTATGAGCGATTACATTCGTAGGTTCGATCCAAGTCGTTTAATTTCATATGATGGAAGAGAAACAGACTGTTGGGATGTGAAAGATTATTTTGATTTAAACAGTTCGATGTATCCCTTTATTGAAGATGATGCGGAGCAAAAGCATTGGAAACTATTGAGCTTTTGGGCCACCCCAAGGTACAATAAACCTTACATAATGATTGAATATGCACACGCACAGGGTAATTCGTTGGGTAACTTTGCCGATTATTGGCGCGTGGTTGATGAAAATCCATCCTTTGTAGGCGGTTATATTTGGGATTGGGTAAACCAGACTTATTATGAAGAAATGCCCAATGGCAAAAAGCGCGAAAGCCATCGAATAGATTATCATCCTATTGATAGTGTTTCAATAGATACTGATTTTTCGGATATGGAGCGACCAAGAGCCGCTTGTGCTAAGGGTGTTATTTTTGCCGATAGAACTCCAAAACCATCGTTGTTAGAGGTTAAAAAGGCACAGCAATACATTTCAATAAGTCCAGATGAAAATCGTAATAATGTATTTCATATCACCAATAAATACAACTTCACAAACCTAGGTGATTTTAACGGAACTTGGCACTTACTAAAGAATGGTAAAGAAGTAAAAGAAGGCAAAATCACAGGTTTAAACCTGAAACCAAACGAAAGTCGAGAGCTTGTTTTGGAGCTCCCAAAAATGGATGCATCTTCAGAGTATGTCATCAACTTTAGTTATAAATTAAAGCAAACAACTTTATGGGCCAATGCGGGTTTTGAGGTAGCTAAAGAACAAATAGTATTGCAAAAATGGCAAGCTAGCAGTGTAGCAGAAAAAGGCAAGCTGAACTTATCCGATACCGATAATACTATTATTGTATCCAATAATAAATTCAAGCTTAAGCTTGATAAGGCAAGTGGTACCATAAGCTCTCTATTGGTAAATAAACAGGAAGTAATAGCGCAAACAAACGGTATTACTGGGCCAAGGCTGAATGTATATCGCTCGCCAATTGAAAACGATAAAAAGTTTTATACTGCAAGTTGGAAAGATGCTGAGCTAAATCATTTAAATGTAAAAACCATTTCTGTTGAATCAGAAATTGTAAATGCATCTGTAATTAACATTAAAGTGCTTCAAGAATTTAGTTCTGCTGCTGGTAGTTTTTTACATGAGTGTACCTACAAAGTGGGAGCTAACGGAACGGTAAAGCTTAACAATAAAGTTACGCCTAAAGGTTTTGATGATATTAAAAGCTTACCACGTATTGGTTTAAAATTAGGCATGGCTAAAGGATTAGCAGATGTAAGTTGGTACGGAAGGGGCCCTCACGAGAATTATCCCGATAGGAATGAATCTGCTTTCATTGGTTTGTATCATTCAAATGCAACAGATTTGTATACGCCTTATTTGATGCCGCAAGAAAATGGGGCACGTTCAGATACGCGTTGGCTCGGACTAAAATTTAAGAACAGTAAAAAGCCAATAGTAACTATCGAATCTGATTCAGCATTTATATTTTCTGCATTACATTATGATGCCAGTGATTTAGATAGCGCCATCCGACCCGAATATTTGAAAAGCAGAAAGGAAACCATTTTATGCATCGATGCACATATGATGGGCCTTGGTAATGCCAGTTGCGGACCACCTCCGTTTAAGCAATATTTATTGCCGGTTAAACCTTACGAGTTCAGTTTTACTTTTAAGTTTTAGTGAGGTAGGTGTTAGGTAATTGTTGTTAGCTATTAGGGAGTAAATAAATGCGTTATTGCTAAACAGGAAGCAATCTCAAGGCGAGATGTAAACCTTTAGCTCATAGATTAACTAGGAATACATAAATAAACAAAGCCGCATTTTATAAGTGCGGCTTTGTGGTTTATAGCTGACTCTTTTTATATCTAACGTGACTCTCCGATAGTCACGCATGACTGTTTGATAGTCACCATTGATATAGTTTTAATCATGTTCGATTCTTTTTAAATCTATCATGACTTCTTGATAGTCAAGTATGACTGTTTGTAAGTCACCGCTAATAGAGTTTTAATCAAGGTTGATTCTTTTTATATCTAACGTGACTCTCTGATAGTCACGCATGACTGTTTGTGAATCATAGTTGATATTTTTTTAATCATGGTGGTAATAAATAGTTTGGTCATCTATGAATTAGATAGTGCTAATCAAATACGAATAGAAATTAGGGAGAAATACTATATTTAGGCTTATTATCAAATATTAGATACAGACCTTATGAAATTCAATTTTTAGCAAGAAATATGAAAATAGGTATCGCACAATATACTTCTCAAGGTATCGAAGAAGAGAAAGAAGTAGTTAACGAGTTGTCACATAGTTTAAAAATATTCTTTAAAGGTTATCAATACTCAAAAGATGTTGAGGAAATTTATTTTGGATTTATATGTGTTGTGGAAGAATCAAAATTCTTTTTTAAACCAAAGCGTCATAGATTAAGTAAGAAAGACAATACATTTCAGTTTGAAAGTGATTTTGATATGACTATGATCAAAAGCTGTTCTGAGAAAGAGATAATTCTTTTACTTATAGAGAAGTTTAAGGAAGTTCCATTACTTCTCCCTAAAAGAGTGACAGATTTTAAAACTGAGGAATATTTACACGATTTAGATTGCTTTACCATTGAGTATGTTGGTAGACTAACATAGGATTTGTTTATATCGTTCTGTTATGAGCAAAGCACTTTGCAACGCTGTTTTTAGGCCTATGGACTATTTAACTTATAGTTTATCGAACACGAAAGATTCACACAGGAGCGGTTGGGAATTTTGGTTGTTAAGGTTAAAAAAAACTCTAGTCACGAGCTAAAAGCTCCCGCTAGTGGGGGAGCTTCAATTTTTTACTTTGGGCCATTGATGCCATATAGTGGACACTAATTTAGAATAAGATGAAAGATATAGAATATTTTAAAAAGAGGTATTACATTTTTTATGATTATTTAATTAAAAAGCAAGGAGCAGCTTTTATTTTAGAACAGACCAAAGATGTGTTTGAAGCTTCGTATCAAAAGAAGAATGAAAAAACGTTGCGTAAGCTTGATAAAGAATTAGATGTTTGGTTACGAGAAATGCTTATGCCTTCTGAAAAAGAGGAGTTGCTAACCATATTAAAAAAAGAACTCAACGAAACTAGTGATGAAGGTTATCTAAATCAGATTGATAAAATAGTGAGTAAAGGAATTATAGATTCTAAGGAAGAATATGAATTAATACTTCAAAGAGTAGAATCCATTTATGACAAAGAAGGATGCAAATCAGTAGTGGATAGATTAAATAAATTACTTACGAATTACCATAAATAACGTGAATTCGACGTAAGAAAAGTTCTATTTTAAGAGAAAAGAAACAAAGCATTTGTTATATTTAAGTATCTAA